>JARYLV010000002.1 GCA_029907465.1 Methanomassiliicoccales archaeon | reverse complement strand
GATGGGGATGAACATGGCGACGATCGCGACGGAAGCGGCGGCGAAGTACATCGAAAAGGAGACAGGGGCTATCCTCGTCTCTATATCTGGGAACATGTGCACAGATAAGAAGCCAGCTGCGATCAACTTCATCCTAGGTAGGGGGAAGACCGTTCACGTCGATGCGACAATTCCTAGGGAAATTGTTGATTCTAAATTGCATACTACACCAGAGTCAATTGCCGAAGCCTCTTTCAGGAAAAACCAGGTTGGGAGTGGCCTCGCACTCGCATATGGGTTCAATGCTCACATCGCGAACATCCTTGCGGCGATTTTCATCGCGACAGGGCAGGATCCAGCTCAGGTCGTCGAGGGGAGTATGGGCATGACGACCTGCGAGGTCGTTGACAACTCTTTGTACATATCAGTCAGACTGCCGTCGCTCGAAGTTGGTACCGTTGGGGGCGGGACGAGGTTGCCGTGTCAGCAGGAAGCGCTCGCGATGATGGGATGTTTGGGCGAGAACAAAGCGAAGAAGTTCGCTGAGGTGGTGGCGGCGACAGTCCTCGCGGGGGAACTGTCGACACTGGCAGCCGAAGCGGCAGGTGAACTCGCGAGTGCTCACAAAGCGCTCGGGAGGTAGAGTCTCATTGAAATGGGTCTGAGCGGCGATAATTGAAATAAAGAGCTTGTAATATTCAGTTACGATGAAGGAATTAGATGTCTTGATTACTAGGAAAATTCCAGACGCAGGTCTTGATATTCTCCGCAATGAAGTCAATCTGGATATCTATGAAGGTGATATACCGATTCCAAGGGACGAGCTGATCCGCAGGATCAAGGGGAAGCATGGTCTCCTCTGCCTCTTAAGCGACCGTATCGATCGCGAAGTCATGGAGGCCGCGGGCGCTCAGCTCAGGATCATATCGAATTACGCGGTCGGGTACAACAACATCGATGTTGAAGAAGCTACAAGAAGGGGGATTCTCGTCACGAACACGCCAGGCGTCTTAACTGATGCGACAGCGGATTTAACATGGGCGCTCATCATGGCGTGTGCAAGGAGGATTCCTGAATCGGATCGGTTTGTAAGGGAGGGAAGGTTTGTTGGATGGGGTCCGATGCTCATGCTCGGCCACGAAGTCTATGGAAAAACCATTGGCATCATCGGACTCGGCGACATTGGGACGGCGGTCGCGCGTCGGGCCAAGGGGTTCGGCATGAGGATTCTTTATCACAATAGGAAGCGCAATATCGATGGCGAAAGGGAAGTTGGTGCGGTCTATGTGCCACTCGAGACATTACTGAGGGAATCTGATTTCGTGACAATCCACGTACCTTTGACGCAAGAAACATTCCATTTGATCGGGGAGAAGGAGATAGGGCTGATGAAGAAAAACGCGATTCTCATCAATGTGGCGAGGGGTGAGGTTGTCGATGAGAAGGCGCTTATTTCCGCTCTGAAAGAAAAACGAATTGCCTATGCTGGTCTCGACGTTTTTGAAAATGAACCGCACATCAACCCCGAGCTCTTTGCACTTGAGAATGTCGTCTTGACGCCGCATACAGGTAGTGCGACGTACGAATCGCGCAACAGGATGGCGGTGATGGCCGCCGAAAATTTACTCGCAGGGCTGAGGGGAAAGAGACCGCCGAATCTCGTCAATGCGAGCGCGTGGAAGGATTGATTTGATAGTCAAAAATAGGGAGGAACTCATCGCTTCCGGGGACAAAAAGATCAGGGCCGAAATGCTCGACATCCTCGATGCAGCGATCGATGCAATCGATCCCTATGGCTGTGTCAAGGGGGCACTCCAAGTCGATGGTAATAAGGTGCGCATCGGGAATGAGAGATTAGACCTCGGATCGTTTGACAGGATTTTTGTCGTAGGTGCTGGCAAAGCCTCTGCGAGGATGGCGGAGGCGATCAATGATTTGATCGGTGAGAAGATTACAGCGGGAATCGTCAACACGATTGTTGAAGGACGCGTTGGAAAGATTGTTCTTCATAAGGCCACGCATCCCCACCCTGGGGCCGAGGGGCTGGAGGGGGCGTTGAAGATCAAGCAGATCTGTGAAGGGGCCGGTGAAAGAGATCTCGTCATATGCCTGATCTCTGGTGGTGGGTCTGCGATGATGCCCTGTCCCGCAGAAGGCATCACGCTGGAAGAGAAAAAAATCACGGCAGAGATGCTCATGCTCGCAGGTGCGACAATCGAGGAGCTCAACACCGTCCGCCGTCACCTCTCTTGCCTCAAAGGCGGTAACCTTGCCAGGGCCGCGTTTCCAGCCACCGTCCTGAGTCTTATCATTTCAGACGTCATCAACGACCCGCTGGAAAGCATCGCATCAGGACCAACGGCCCCGGACCCGACGACCTTCAGCGATGCACTTCAGGTCCTCCGAAAATACGGTCTTCTCGGTAAAGTCCCGCAATCGGTCAGGGAGAGACTTGAACGCGGTGGCGAAGAAAACCCGAAGCCAGGCGACCCCATCTTTAAGAAAGTGAAGAACGTCATCGTCGCGAGCAACAGGATAGCTCTCGAAGCCGCTCTACAAAGAGCGAAAGAACATGGTTATGAGGCGCTTGTCCTGACATCATCAATGAGGGGGGAAGCGAGGGACGTTGGCAGGGCATTTGCACGCCTCGGAAAAGAGATCCTCCGTACCACTGAGTCCCGGGGGACCAAGAAAATGATCATCGCAGGCGGCGAGACGACGGTGACCGTTAGGGGGAAGGGGATGGGCGGGAGGAACTGCGAACTCGTCCTCAGCGCGCTACTCGAGCTAGAGGAGGGCATCACAATATTGTCCTACGGGACAGACGGCATCGATGGGAACAGCGATGCTGGTGGTGCAATCGCCGACTCCCATGTTTTTGCGGAGGAGGCAGTTGAGTACCTCGCGAATAACGATTCCTATTCGTATTTCAAGAAGTACGGCGGCCTCATTTTCACTGGGCCAACAGGCACTAATGTCGGCGACATCGTCCTCCTGGCAGTCTCAAGAAAAGAATAAATAATGTCATCTCTATGGCATCCCCGCGATGCCAGTTATCAATTTCAGATACGACGACCTCATCAGGCTCATCGGTCGCGAAATCCCGCTCGACACGGTTATAGAGAAACTGCCGATGATGGGTGCGGATTTCCATGGTTATGATCCTGAGACCAAAGAGATCATGATGGAGTTTTTTCCGAACAGGCCAGATTTGTACAGCGTTGAGGGTATAGCGAGGGCTCTGAGGTCTTTTCTTGGTCTCGAACCCGGTCTCAAGAGATACGAAGTTCGCCGATCAGAGATCGTGATGAAGCATGATAAGAGTACGGAGCAAGTGAGGCCGTTCTTCGTCGGCGGTGTCGTAAGGAACGTGAAAATGTCCGATGAGCTCATCCGGTCCCTCATGGGGCTCCAAGAAAAAATCCATCTGACTGTTGGCAGGAAGAGGGCGAAGGTCTCGATTGGGATTCATGATCTGGACAGGGTAGAACCTCCGTTCACATACAAAGCGGTGCGACCCGACGAGATCTCCTTTGTTCCTCTGGGAAAGAATGAAATGATGAACCTCCAGGAGATTCTCGAGAAACATGAGAAGGGGATCGAATACCGTTACATACTCGAAGGAAAGGAAAAGTATCCCGTCATTGTCGACAGGCGGGGTGAGGTCCTCTCCTTTCCCCCAATCATCAACGGACAATTAACTGTTGTGACTGAGGAGACGGAGAACATCTTTATCGATGTGACCGGTACCGACTTCCATGCGATATCGGGGACTCTGAACATCGTTGCAACGGCGTTGGCGGAGAGGGGGGCGAGTATTGAGACGATCGTCGTCGAGGGTGAAGACCGGATCGTCACGCCAGACCTTGAACCTAGGAAGATGACTTTGCGTGTCGAAGATTGTAAGAAGCACCTTGGCCTCGATCTTGACGGAAGAGCGATCGCGGAATGCCTGGAAAAAATGGGGTATGGTTGCCGCTGTGAGGGCAACACCATTGAAGCTCTCATCCCTGCTACAAGGATGGATATACTCCATCCAGTTGATCTTATTGAGGACGTCGCGATCGGTTACGGATACGAATCGTTTGGGGGAATCCTCCCCCGCTACCAAACGATCGGCAGTGAGCGGCCGGTTGAAAAGGCGAGCTCCCTCCTCAGGGATATCATGATAGGTCATGGATACCTCGAGGTCACGACACTCACGCTCTCAAACCCGAGGGAGCAGTTTGAAAAGATGAGGATCGAAGCGATAGAGACTGTTGACATACTCAACCCGATCAGCGAGGACCACACCTGCCTGAGGACCCATCTCATACCGAGCCTGTTGTCTCTGCTGAGAAAGAGTAAGCACCGTGACCTCCCGCAAAAGGTCTTCGAGGTCGGTGACGTCGTTGTCAAGACAAAGCGGAGGAAGCATATGGCCGCAGTCTCGCTACACGCGAAGGCCGGTTTCACCGAGATGAAGTCGGTCGTTGAGAGCGTGCTGCGGGATTGCCAAGTTGAATTTACATTGAAACCTTCCGATCTCGGCATGTACGTCGATGGTAGGCAGGCCTATGTATTGAAAGGCGATGAGGCGATAGGCCACTTTGGGGAGATCCATCCTGAGGTCCTGACGAATTTCACACTCACCTACCCTGCAGTTGCCATGGAGTTCGATGTTGAAGCGTTGTTGGCTGGGAGACTCGAGAGAGTTATTTAGGCCCACGATCGGAAAATCTAATATGGCGGAGTCGATGAAGGAAGCTGTCATCGTTGCCGAGGTAGCTAAGCCCGGATCACAGCGCCGGCCTTGAGAGCCGGTGGTGCTCTGCACCACGGGAGTTCGAATCTCCCCCTCGGCGCTTCCATACTCATTTAGCCCCGTCTTCTGAGACATAAGATACGGTGGATGGCAATTCCTTCGGTATTAGTCGAATTCGGTTGGCCCTTGATTCATTTGACCCGCGGGCTGACCGAGTCGTGGTTTTTTTGAGGTGAACGAACTGGATCGATCATTTCTTCTGCTCTCCGATCCGTTAGATGTCATATCCCCCGATCTGATCAAATCCCGGGAGAGGCCGATGCAAAGGTATTAATCACCCTTTTCATTTAGGCGCCCCCCAATATGGCCATACGGGATATCCTTCAAAACAACGCGCTGATGATGCTATTTGCCTTCATATTCGGCTTCGCGATAGGCGGCTTTCCAGCGCATAATGCCGATATCGCGATGGCCTGTCTCGTCATCGTCATGTCCCTGTCACTCGGTGGCTTAAAGATCCGGGGCATGCGCTTAAGGGAACACACTAGATCAGTGATTGTATCATTGGTCGCCTGTTTTGGCGTTTCCTCTGTAGTCACAATATCCCTCGGCTCCTTGTTTGGCGATGCTCAAATAAGGATAGGGTGGGTGATTGTTGCTTCCGTCCCGTCAGCAATCGCGGTCATACCGTTCACTTATCTTCTGAAGGGTGACCTGCAGTTTTCCCTTGTCGCATCAGCGGTGATTTACGTTCTCTCCCTCGCGATCACGCCACTCATGACGTTGATATTCCTCGGGACCCCTGTCGATCAATTGACACTCCTCTGGTATGTCATAGTCCTCATTTTCATACCGCTTGCCGCTTCGAGAGCGCTCGTCAAGGTGCCGATGTCTGGACAGACGCGCACGATCCTGATCAACATCGCATTCGCCATCATGTTCTTTGCTATTACAGGGTCTAACAGGAACGCATTTTTCGGAGATCCCATCCTCATATCTGCACTGCTCCTTGTCGCTGCCGCGAGAACCTTCCTCGTCGGCGGAGCCGTTGAGCTCATCGCGAGGCGTCTTCGTGTTGAAAAGAAGAAGAGGATACCTATCGTGCTGTTCTCAACTTACAAGAACACAGGAATGGCAGCTGCACTCGCGTCTGTCCTCGTCGGCAATGTCGCTGCAATTCCAGCCACCGTTTGCCTCGCGATGGAAGTCATCTGGTTTGTCGCGCTCACCAAGGTCATTTACCCTGTGAAAGAGAGACGATTCTATCGGAAGAATCGACAATCATTGAACAAAATGTGATGGAATTGGATTAGGATTCTTCGGCTCAGATAAAGACAGTGCGTTGGGTATTTCGCTATATTTAAATTATCCTTCGACTATTCTTTTCTCAGAATTCAGAAGGGATGGGGGTCAATTGTGCAAGTACCGATACCGCGGGACTTTATGCGCTAATGCGCTGGTTAAGGGAAGGGAATGCGTCGGCGAGGAGAGATGTACGCTCAGGTTTTCTTGCGCCCCGACGGCAAAGAAAAACGACTGTACTTTTGAGAACTGGCATGGCCTTTACTGCGCAAAATACCAGCGTTTCTACTGTGCTGGTCTTGAAAACTGCTCGACCGCTGAGTCTTATATGGCTCATTTCGCCAGATATAAGCAGAGTACCGGAGGGGTTAAATGAAATGCAAGTACCTCGATGAGAACGGCAACTGCACTGGTCTCTATGCTGGGTTCAGGTGTATAAAGGAGAAATGCAGAGCAGATCGGAGCACGACATGTGAATTCAATGAATTCGACTTTTATTGTAGGAAGTTCCGGCGCTTCGAATGTATCGGCCCCAACAACTGCGGGACGCTCGACGATTATTTCTCATTCCTCCGAAAGAGAAGAGAAAGCGCTCAGCGTTCGAAATAGAGATCATACCTGATGCGGGGGACCATCGCCGCTAGAACACATTGCTCTGTGAGCTTCTGCCGTGTTATCAATCCCTTTGTTAGGAAATGTATCGCACCCCACTTTCTGCCAATACTCTTTGTCCCACTCATCTCCTCAAAAATTCTTCCCACAGTCTTCCCACTTCGGAGGTCGTCTTCAATGCATTGCGGGAGTTTAAACCCAGAGCCATGCCCAATTGTAATCCTTCCGGTCTTGTCGATAACGGCGCAATACTGGACATCGTAAAGTCCATCTCCCAATTCAAAGATACCCGCTTCGATGCCAACACCGAAGTCAGCGTCCCCGATCGCGTGTTTTGCCCTCTCGATCGCCCCCTTCAGTGTATCTTCTCCCCATGGCTGTTCCCCGACATGGTTCTCGACTTTTGAGGCGCTGATGATGACATTCCTGTAAATCCTCTTCATCACATTTCGAACGGCCCTGATCTTGACTGGGTTATCTGAGCCCACCTTCACAACCAACGGACGGAGCATCTTACCCTCTTCATTAATCTCTCCTCTGAGGACACGTGTCGAGCTGATCGGCACGCAATCTTCTGCTAAAATAAGTGGAATTGCGTGCAACACGAGCGCGGGCATCCCCTTTGACTCTCTGATCTCGCTAATCCTCTTTCCCATTTCTATCGTTCTTTCGGAGGCGACGAGGACACGGATATCAGGGTCAGTGATCGCGCTCCCGTAAGGGTCGTCGAGGATTTCGATTTCCCAATTCTTGTTCTTCGTCGAAAGGTATTGTCTGAGGCGTGCGATCCTCTTTTCAAGAGGGAATACACCTTCTCGACTCCGCCTCGCGAATGTATCTGAAGTGATACCAACAACAATATGATCGCCGATGCTGAAGGCTGTATCGAGTAGGAACCTGTGCCCCCTGTGAAGAACATTAAATGTGCCCGCAACAGCGACCTTCATCGAACCGCCATAACAAGGACAGCAACTGTGAGTATTATAAGTGTCACGACATAGAGAATAATGAGCTGCTTTTTTCTCCTCTTGAGGATCTCCTCTCCTGCCTTTGTACATTCAGTTGAACAATATTCTGAGCTGCCTATGAACGCCTTGCCGCACTGGCGGCAGTGTTTGTGTTGCGGGATCCGCTCGACCATTAAAAAACGAGTATTGCGTCTGCAGTTAAAAGGTTAACCGATAGATTGATTCATCGGAAAAGGCGCCTGTCGAGTTCGTTATTGACGATTGTGATGCAGTGGTCGGCATGGTAGCTGATAGGACCGAGGCTGATCTTCATGGGGGAATAGTTCATGAGCAGCTCTTCCTCCTCACGGGTAAGGTCCTGGTCGTCGCCGAGCACGAAACTCACATCATGAGGGAGTTCAGATTCCCGTATGTCGGCCCCGTCTTCTTTCAGATAGACCAACTGGCTGTCTTTCGAAATGATGGTTAGGACATCGCTGTAAGATCGGTTCGACGCGTAGATCCCTGGCGAACACCGCTCTTCTGTTATGACTTTCTGCATGAGTGCATTCCTGACGAGGGCACCTGTGCTCCTCTCGTCGGGATTGAGATACTTGAGCTCGGCGCCAACAAACCTCAGCGTCTTAGGCGGGTTCGGTGGCCCGAGCAAGATCAGGTAAACCTCCGCATCTCTCCTGATATCATGCGAGAGGAAGAAAGCGGAATTAATGCACCGCAAGAGGATATCAAGCCGACCCGTGCTCCCAGCAAGGTCGTCGAGCTTGAATGATCCCGAGGTCGTCGCTTTATGGCCAACGATGACGAAACGTCTCATTCCTGCACCTCAAGCCCACCGGACTGGAGCTGTTTGAGTAATTGCTTCCTCAACTTGCGGTTACCCATGAATCCCTTGACTGCCTTTTTTGAATTGTTGTACTGTCGCAAAAGTTCCCTCACATCCTTAGGGTCGGCGCCAGAACCCCTTGCGATCCTGAGAATCCTTGATGACTTGATGATTCTTGGGTTCTCCATTTCCTCTTCGGTCATCGAGTTCATGATCACCTTATATTTCCAGAGGCGGTGTTGTGACTCCTCCAGATCGACTTTGTCAGACAGTCCTGGCATTCCGGGGAGCATCGAGATCAGTTTCTTGAGGGGCCCCATGTTCGTGAGCATTTCGATCTGCTCATACATCTCCTTGAGGGTGAAACGGCCGCTCATGATCTTCTTCGTCGTTTCAAGTGCCTGTTCCTCCGTAATCGTTTCCTTTGCCCTTTCGATCAGTGCTTTGATATCGCCCATGCCTAATAGTCTCGATACGAAGCGCGCAGGGTCAAAGGGTTCCAGGTCCTCAAGATGCTCCCCTGTCCCGATGAAAACGATCGGGGCGTTTGTCTGGGACACAGCACTGAGCGCCCCGCCACCCTTCGCCGTCCCGTCCAACTTCGTCAAAATGACGCTCGTGACGCCGACCGCGTCGTGAAATGCCTTCGCTTGGGGACCGGCTTGTTGTCCCGTTGCTGCATCGAGCACGAGGATCTTCTCGGTCGGCTTCGCAATTTCAGCGACTTTCTTCAGCTCGTCGATCAGATCATTCTCAAGCGCGTGACGCCCTGACGTATCAATGATGATGACATTCAAGCCCGAAAAGTGCTTCATACCGTCGCGGACGATCTTCGTGGCGTCTTTTTCATTGGGGTTTCCGTATACAGGTATCCCGAGTTTGTCGCCAATTTGTTTCAGCTGATCGTACGCCGCAGGTCTGTGGACATCAGCTGCGATAAGCCCTACCTTCAACCCCTTCTTATGGAAATACCTCCCAAGCTTTCCAGCCGTCGTAGTTTTTCCCTGACCGTAAAGGCCGACCATCATGATTACCTGGTCAGTAAGGGGGACCGTTTTTCCTTCGCCGAGGATTTTGACGAGTTCCTCATAGATGATCTTGATCACGTGCTCCCTTGAACTCATCCCGGCCGCGGGTTTCTCCGTCAAGGCGCGTCGTTCGACTTCCTTTGTAATATCAAGGACGAGTTTGACGTTCACGTCAGCCTGCAGTAGTGCGCGCTGGATATCTCTTGTGACTTCTTTGACAAGCGCGCTATCAACATTGCTTGAATTCGCAATTTTCTTCAGTACGTCCCTGAGCGAACGGCTGAGTCCTTCCAAAACCATTGATTCGCACCTTCTGTTATCGAATATCGTGATTCTATTAATTTTTGTTGGAGGGGGACCATAGGTGTGAGTTCAATTATTTCAAAACAAAAAAGGGATGGGAAGGGCTAGCCTTGTCAGAAGGGATGGGATGCACTCTAACAACTAGCCCAGTATTCCCGTTCTCTTTTATGTCCGTATTACTATTTAAGATTTTTGATGATTACTATTTATAGTCTTCAATTTTCTTTGATAAAATACGGACGCTTGTATAAAAATGGTGAGTGAGGTATCAATACACCCATATCCTATAGATACCCCGACTTCTGGAGCGCCATGATATCCTCTGTGCTCAGTTTCTCGCCCCTCTTGAAGCGCTCAAATATCTCCTCGGCCTCCTTTAGCGCACTCGATTCCTCTCTCTTCTTCCTCGCTTTACGCGCTTTCTGCTTCAGACCAGTGATGATCTTGTCGTAATCGTGGACCTGTCTGATGCATTCGATATGCTTCCTGTGTTCTTCGTCGGCCTTCAGCTTCGTCTCGATGAACTTCTCTTGCGCCTCGTCTGCCTCTTTCCTGAGTTTATCCGCCTGCTCGTAAAGCTCGATCATCTTATCGTGTTCAGCCTGTGCTTTTTCAGCTAACTCAGCGACCATCTTATGATACATTTCTGCTTTTTCCCGCGCTTCTCTCAATTCTTTGACCGCGTTCTTGATCTCGGCATTCTGCTCGAGGGCCTTCTCCCTTTCTTTAATCTGTAACTGAAGCTGTGAAATCATCTCGATCAGTTCCCTTTCCTTTTCAGGGGTGAGAACTGATGTCATCTGTTTGAACTCAAGATTCTTCAAATCCCTCTTAAGCCTCGAAATTGGAGGCCCATTTTTCGGCAGATTCTCTTTCTTGAGTTTCATCACCTTTTCATTGAGTTCACTGACCTTCTTGTTCCAGAGATCCCTGTTCTCCTTCGCCTCCTTAACCTGGGCGTTTAGGGTGTCCCGCATTTCCTTATGTTTCGAAGCCTCCTCGACGAGCTCCCTTACCTTTGCATTCAACTGGTCCCGCTTCTCAACCCACTCCTTCGTCTTCTCGTTTAGCTCATCACGAAGGCGTCGATGTCGCTCCGCTTCGTTGTTCGCGATCTGCCGCTTTTTCTCGAGCTCCTCTAGGAGTTCTGTCATAAAGCCACACTCAACTAATCAAGCACACAAGTGAGATGGGATGGACATAATGACATTTGTTTATAATCCTTTCGCCGGGACAGATATCTGGAGCTCCCTAATCAATATTGTTTTGCTATTTTTTTCGAAATCTGGGTGAGAGTAATTGATAGAATCAACTTTTTCTCATGAGGGCGGATTTTCTCTACCCGTGCTGGGGCAACCTCTCGTCATAAGTTGACGGGGTCTCCACGGATTGAAAGTCGGAGAGAATGGGGGTGTCAAACTTAGATATAATATCATTGCGTAAGCCGAATAGATCACCTGTGAAAATCGCATCCATCGGCCTACCTCTTGTCTTTCCCTAGATCTCCTTGCTCATCATCCATTTTGAACTCGATATCGTGCCATTGGTCATCGAAGCGATCGGCGTCGCCTGTCTTCAATTGGAACTTTACCCGCAGCTTTCCATTTTCGAAGAATAGGTAAGCATTCCTGAGTGTTGATAGATAATAAGAAATGCGCTTACCCTGTTGTGAAAGCTTTCTCTCCTTGCATTCCAGGAGGCCGACGCTCATGAGGTCCCTGATCCTCCGATAACAAGCAGCAATGGGAATTCCGTATTTCTGGGAGATCTCCTGCGCAGACCGCGGCTTTCTCGTCGTTGCCACGAGTATTTTGACCGCATACTCATCAGTGAGCAGCTGAGAAGTTTTCAGGAGATCGATATCAGTTCCTCCGCGATATGACTAAAATGTGATACGGTAAATAAATTTTTTACTCTGGAAAATTGCGACGAGCAGCTCAACGCGATGATTTTAATTTTTTGCCACTTCTGCGATTGGATTCTGGCCGAATAGCTCTTCGTTGGGAAGCCAGGCGACTTCACTCACGAACTGACCGTCAATGAAGAGGATTTTCACCATTTTGACAGCGCACCGGTAATACTTGACTTTCTTTCCGCGGAAAACCTCTTCTTGGTGAACACAACGCAGTAGTCCTGCCTTTTCCAGTATTCCAACTCTCCTGTATGCAACTGCGATCGGTATCGAACACTGCTTGCTGATCTGTTGCACGGAAAGGGCTCGGCCATACGTCGCGCGCATAATCTTGCCCGCGTATTCATCAGCAACGAGTTTTATCAGGGAGTCTTCGTGAAGGACCTCTGCTTCCATACGATTTTCCATTTCTCGCCGCTCTTAAAGAATTTGTTCCCTGAGTATCAACAGTGATATTAAACGCAATTGATGTAAAAAAGGGGATGGGGGTATTCAGACCATCGGGATGAGTTCGACTCTTGGCAACCCTTCGGTTATCTCGAATTCGATGCCATAATATGGCGTGTACGGTTTGATACCGCAGAACATGACTGTCCCATCGATGCTCTCGATCTGAATGTGAAGTTGGGATCGATGCGCGAGTGCGGCGAAAGATGTTGAGACCTCTGTCGCCTCTGCGAGAACGATGTTGCCTTCGCGCCTCATAGTGTCAATAAACGCATGCGTATTTCTGAAAACGTCGTTTCCATACTGTGATTCCATTGCATCATAGCCGAGAATCGAAATAAACGGTTTTGATGCATTTGAAAGCAAGTAGCTCAGCGAGTCCCACCTGAGATCATTTGAAGCATCATTGCCTTCGATTATGCTCACGAAGGGATACCCCGCATCAATCCCACTCGCATCGAGGACCTTCAAGCACTTTGAAATCTTGTCCTTTGAGACCAACATGTTGATCTGTCCGTCTAATGTTGGATAATTCAGGGAGCGCAGTGGATACCATACGACGCCCCTCTTCTTTGAAATGAAATCGGCAACAATTGTCAGTTCGATGCATTCGATTACTTCCTGCGGGATATCAGGCCCAAATTCAAAGAAAACCAGTCCTCCCTTTGGCAAACCGCCTATCACACGATCGAAATCTGCGATCCCCGTCGATACTGTCGAGTCGCTCGGGTCCTCGACTGGCGAATGTCTCTTCATCACTTCCGGGATCATGACTTGGGTCTGCTCAAAGGTCTTCATTCGTCCGTCTGCGAGGGTAAACAGGTACCGCCATTTCTCGATACGCGACCCCCTCATTTTTTCGATGATGAGATGTCTGACCCTTCTCCCTCTCCGCTCTTCATTTCTGAGAACGACGACACCATCTCCCAGATAGTCGAGATTTGTTTTCCCCCCGCTTTCCAGCACGTAGATGATATTTGTGCTAGAGTGGTCTACCAGGTCTTTTTGTAGCGTATTGATAATCCTATTTGAAAGGATACCGTATTTCTCAGAAAGACCGTCGATACTGTCGATGACGACAAGCGTTTTCTTGGGGAGGTTCGACTCGGCGAGATCATACGCGAGTTCAAGCTCCGGCAACAGGACGCCTAGGTCTAGAATGATAGAACCGTCGACGAATTCCGCCCCGTACCGTTCGCTCTCCTCCTCGCCGAGTTCTCCAGATTCGATCTGCCCTTCGAGCTTTTGGAGTTCTGATCGCACGACCGTCGCCACGGTCTCGGATTTTGCAAGAACTTTCAGCAGTTCCATTGCTGCCCGGAGTGTCGCGTCCTTCGGAACGCTCTCAGCTTCTTTCGCGTGTGGGGGGCGCGTCCTCTTCAGGAAAGCCTTGCTCGCTCTCAGAATGCTGTCTCGCCTCGATTTCTCTTTTAACCAGGGAAACTGACGGTAGAGCGCCTCGTCTGAGACCCTCGACGAGAGGTAATAATTCGCTTCTTCTTCCATCAACTCCTCGACGATCTGAAGCGCAAGGGTCGTCTTTCCTGTTCCCGCCTCACCTTTTATGATCAGCGAATGTCCGCCCGCACTGCGTAGAAAATCCAATATTTCCTTGGGAATCCTCCCAGCATGAGTTTCTATTTTCAAACCAAACGCCAAAGCTATATTCTTAGGCAAACTCTTAATGTTTTTTGCACTCAGGATGACAAATTAGGCTTAAATATCAACAATATCAACGATATTATTTAGAAAGTCGCATAATTTTCATTGATCAATTGATAAGTGACGGAACGATAATATTTGTATAGTGATCATTCAATGTCAGTAGGTGATCGTTACGCCGATGGATTTGGGTATCGCCTACTCATCTAAGGATGTATTGCTGGATGATAAAATCATTGAAACGTTCAGAGTGAGGATTGATTGAATGCTTCTCTGCCCTCTTGACTACCGTTACGGCCGCCCGAAGATAAAGGCGATTTTCAGCGAAGAGAACAAGCTCAGAACGCAATTGCTAGTTGAAGCAGCCCTCGCCAGAGCACATGCTTTTGTTGGGAATATTCCAGATTCTGACGCAGAGGTAATTTCATCTAGGGCAACGCTCGAATTTGTGACTTTGGATCGCGTTAAGGAGATTGAGGAAGAGACAAAACATGACATCATGGCAGTGGTCAAAGCACTAGCCGAGAAATGCGGGGAGGCGGGGAAGTATGTTCACCTCGGTGCCACGTCGAATGATATTATTGACACCTCCACCGCGATTCAGATCAAAGAGGCACTCGAAATCATCAATCACGACATCACCGAACTTATCGAAGTTTTTGCCAGGCTCGCAAAGAGACATCGGACGACTGTAATGGTCGGAAGGACTCACGGTCAGTTCGCCGTACCTATGACATTCGGCTTCAAGATCGCTGGCTACGCGGCTGAAATGATGAGACACCGCGAGCGTTTGGAAGAAATCAAAAAGAGGGTTTGCGTTGGTAAGATGTCTGGCGCGGTTGGAACAGGCGCCGCCCTCGGTCCGAAGTTCCTCGAGATCCAGCGAAAGGTCATGGAAGAGCTCGGTCTAGTGGCTGAGGATGCGGCGACCCAGGTCGTTTGCAGAGACCGGTATGCTGAGCTAGTCTGCCTCATGGCTCAGATCTGCACCTCATGTGAGCGGTACGCGACTGAAGTGAGGAATCTGCAGCGTTCTGAAATTCAAGAGGTCTCCGAGGCATTCGATGTCAAGAAACAAGTAGGCAGCTCGACGATGGCGCAAAAGAAGAACCCAGTGACTTCAGAAAACATCTGCGGTTTGGCAAGAATCGTGAGGTCTTTTGTGATGCCTGCACTTGAGAACATGGTTCTCTGGCACGAGAGAGATCTGACGAACTCGAGCGCAGAGAGGTTCATCTTACCGCACGTCCTCGTCCTCACCGACGACATCCTGGCAAAGACGATCGACGTATTCTCAAATCTGTCCGTGAGAGAGGACAAGATGCGTGAGAATCTCCAAAGGGGAAACGGATTGATCATGGCTGAGGCTGTGATGATCGAGCTTGTCCGACTGGGCATGGGACGTCAGGAGGCGCATGCACTGGTGAGAAAGTGCAGTTTGGAGGCTGACGAAAAGGGCGTGAATCTGAGGGAAGTTCTCCTCAAATCCAAGGAAGTCATGTCGGTCATGAGTGAGGAGGATCTCGACAGGGTCATGGCACCGGAGAATTACCTCGGAAAGGCTCCTGAGATTGTCGATGAAGTGGTCAAGAGGGCTGAGGAACTATTGGGGAAGACGATTTGAAAAAAGGATTGACCGATAGTGCCTCTGGTTGTTTCGTCCCCATTCAATTTTCTCAACGGGGAAAGGATTAAATCTCCAATCTCATTATCGGTGCCTGGGCCGATAGATCAGTGGATGTGCGTTAGAGCGCCGCTAAAGATCGCCGCCTTCGCAAGGCGGAGGCCGTGGGTTCAAATCCCACTCGGTCCACTCCTTAGGATGTTTTTTTCAGACCGGTAGGCTTTTGTCCGATCAAAGGATGACAAAGTAACAAAGCATCCTGTCATCAATACATTTAAATGAGGTAACTTATGGATATTTGCATAGTTTAGAAAAGCTTGGATCATTGACATTCAATGTGCCGAATCTGGGATATTGATGCTGTGAATGTCCCGTTGCGTGATTTTTTCAATGATGAGGGGGCAAAGTATTTTGCTTTCGAGAACTGTTGTACAGTCGTTGAATTCGATGCATTCTTCACAAAGCGCAATTCCTCTGTTCATCGCGCATCGATACGCCTCGCAGATGCCTGTGAATGAGGAACTCATTTCTTTGGAGCAGCCATCGCAGAGGCTGCCAAAGTGGGAGCAATTTTCGCAATCGTTTCCACACACCCCTATTATTATATTCATAATTAATTAATTTATATGGATCGGATCAAAAAGCTTTTGTTTGCTTGAAAATGATTCCCTTAAGACTCAACGGAACCTTAGACCCAGGCGGAGGTCCTGGAAAAAAGATCGACGGCAGAGCCGTTTCTCACCCTAGACAAGATTCTTCGTCTAATGAACGAATCATCCCGGCGGGACGGCTCGGGATACTTTGGCGCATGAAAGACGATCTTTAATACCTATCCGTTAAGTGATTCATCCGATGCTCGGTTTTCTGCCACTACCTCAATGTAAGAGCGCTTGACCCTTCGCCCTCCATATGCTTTTTCTTTTTCCACTTTTGACATCTTTCTGATTTCCATCCCCTCAAGGAGTTCCAGAATCTCGCCCTCATCGAAGTAATGAACGGTGACCCCTGTCCCTTTGACAAATGTGCTGTCGTCGAGCCCTTCGCCAGTGCCAAACCTCATATCTTCTGTAGAAAAGACACGAAGGAGTAATATGCCATTTGGGACCAGCACCCTTTTTACTTCAGACATGACAATTGACCTCTCATTACTTCTTAGATGTTCGAATATGTGGAATGCAATGACAACATCGAATGACCTGTTCCTGAAAGGGAGAAAAGACGCTTCAGCTCGAAGAAAATCAGTTCTTTCGTTCATGTGAAACCTCTTTCGACAGATCTTCAATGCTTCCGAGGAGAAGTCCACACCGACGAGGCAGTTGCCAGAGTATTCGAGCGCACTGAGCGTTTTGCCGTCGCCACAACCGAGCTCGAGAATGCGTTCATTTCCTCTTAATCGAACTGGCAATTCAGTCAGACCTTTCCATGCCCTCTTTGTTTTGCGATAGAATTCATCCCAATAACGTGATTGTTCACTTTGCATATCGAATTATCACTCAAAGCTTGTAAGCGTCGGTCATCCAATTGATAATTTCGAAAGAATAACACGCATTGATGGGAGACAATGAGGAAAAATACCGTATGGATATACAAGTCGAATTAGGTTGGAACTCTCTTGACCATTACTCCATTATTTGTGTTTCGGGGCCTTTTCAGAGAATCCCCAATAACATCAAACCATGAATGAACTCGTAGCTCCCCCGCATGATATATTCGATGCCTATGGCAGCAATGAGGAGTCCGATGATCTTCGATGTAATTTCGATGACGTTACTTCCAACAAGCCTTGTGATTATAACAGCGTTGTGCAACAGGATCCATGTAATTGCAAGTGCGAAGAGCCCGCCGATCAGCGGCACAAAATAACCGTAGTTTGTCGTCAGAATGATCGCTGTCGTGATCACACCTGGCCCAGTGAGGATTGGTGTTGCAATAATAACCCACGCGACGTTTTGATCACTCGTCCGCGTGAGGTTGACGCCAAAGATGATCTCAAGGGACATGAGGAGCAATACGAGTCCGCCTGCGATCCTAAAGCCAGATGTCGTAACACCGAAAAAAGATAGAAGTTCCCTTCCTACAAGGACAAAGACGACGAAAAGAATACCGGCGACGAGTACAGCTTTATTCGCACTCCTGATCTTGTCCTCCTCGCTGAAATTCTTCGTCAGGCTGATGAATATCGGGAGGCTCGCGAAGGGATCGAAGATGAAGAACAGAAGAGTTGAAGCGTAAACGATATCTGATAACTCCATTGGCCATAGATAAGGCAAAGCATATTTTAAGGATTTTGAAGCATCATTGTACTATTACTCAGCTGGATAGGAGATCTATTTGATTAGGATTTGTTAAAAGGCCTCTTCCTCTATAATTTGTGCATCAAACTCTCAAGGAGGTCTTCCTGAGGTCTCATGATTGCCAAAGTCATTTGGATTTTGCCCCCCATGTCTATTTCTCTGGAATGCTGAAGTGTCATTCTCGGAAATAATATGGTTCATTTGAGATAATTGAGCGCGTTATCTCACTAATTGAATTTCGATGAGAGCAAAAAGAATGAGGTTGAATATCAAAAAATCATAGCCCAATTTTAAATATCCTGCATGAAGAAAAATTATTAGAAAACCACGGAAAAAGATTACGTTCGGATTTCTTCGAATTGTAGAAAGGTCTCAATAGATTGACTTACTGGGTCTTTGTCAGAAAATAGCCGGCAGATTTCTCTCTAGCTCTTCGTTTTACATAACCCTTCTTTTCAAGTTCTTGAAGGGCTGCCAAGCATTGCGCCTTTGGCAATTTCGACATATTCGTAATTCGCTGTGCATCAGTCATCTTCTCTTCACCGATGATACCGGCGTCTTTCATGACCTTAAAAACCTTCTCTGCATTTGGTGAAAGTCCCTCAGGCATAAGGGTGAAGTAAGAAACGGGGTTTATTAATTTTGCGGTAGCCTTAATGCCTGGATTTTGGAACAGGAACTTGATGTTGATCTGGCCTGAGTGGAGAGCTATCCTTTTTTGGCGGGTGCAGTTGTAAGGAATGTCGGCTGCTTGATAGGTCTTGGGCGCGGGGGAATATAGAAGGATGGCCTGGCCATGGATAGAAGACTTCGCCAGGACTCATTTTTTTTTGGAATAATAAAAAATTAAAAAATGAAAAATTAGAAAATTGGTCTATCTATTCGAGTCTCTTCAAGAATTCGTCGTGTTTCAGGACCTCACCAATGAGCGGGAAGAATTTCGTTTCGACATACTTCTGCTCTTCTTCCGACATTGCTGCCGTGCAGTCCTTGAGAAGGAAGACTTTGTATCCCTTGTCGTATGCAGATCGTGCCGTCCCCTCGACGCAAACATTCGTTAGAAATCCGGCAAACGCCACATTCTGGATGCGGTTCACTCTCAGTATAAAGTCAAGATTGCTCGAGTGAAAGGCATCTAGGGTTCTCTTTCCTTCGATGACAATATCATCCTTTGTCGGCTTCAGTTCATCGATGATCTCTCCACCCCAAGTCCCCTTGCGGAAAGCCTTTGCCTTCGCGGCGTTCTGGTGGATTGGTCCGAGCACACCAGCACATCCAGCATCGCGGTAGTCCTCTTCGAAGAGGATCGGGCACAGGATTGTCAGGCATTTCCCCCGCGCCTTCCTTATACAATCTGCCGCATTCTCAATCGTTCCCTGCTTCTTGATTTGCTCCTTCACAGCTTCATAGAGTCCCCCTCCAGGTTTGCAGAAGTCGTTCTGGAACTCAATGAAGACAATTGCAGTTTCTTCAGCTTTCGTTAAAATCACCCCCTAGATGGTATAGATTCGAGCTATGAGATAAAGATTGCCAAATGAATTTTCCAGAATAATAGTTTTAGAGAAAAATGTCAATCGAGAATAGATATAAATACGAAAATGGGTTAATGAGCATTCGCTAGGCTTGACCGGGGCGTTCGGCGTGCCCTTATACACCGAAATCGTCGATATGCGGGGGTGACAGCAGGGGACGTCGTAACTGGAACGATGAGGACCCTTACACCAACGATGAGGTCTTGTTCCTCGGGGTCGGTGGCAGCATTGCGATGCAGCTGGAGGGCTGCATCCTTTGCTCTAATCATGGGGAACGAGTCAGGCCCTGACGGGAGCAGCTTAACCATGAACTACCGACGCTCGGGGGCAAACGGGGCCGAGAAGGTGTCTGGACAATCCTCTTCGAACCAGGCGGCAACCCCTGCGGCCTAGCACAATTTTTCAGACTTCTTGCGAACTCTTTCCGTTACTAAAGGTCCCTTGCATCCTGCAATTACGTCCTTGTCAAAATCAAAGAGAACGCCTGTATTGTTTCCTTGTTTCAGGATGAGTTTATTGTTTGATTGCACACTCCCAACAACTGCCGCCTCTACGCTTACAGTCCTAAACAAATTGATGATCTCTTCAGAGTTATCAGGGTTCGCTGTCAGTACAAATCCAAAGCCCTGGTAAGCCTTGAGCCATTGTGTGAGATCCTCGTTTTCTGGCTTTGGTATCAGATCGATATCGACAATACCTCCTTTCCCACTTGTTTCAAGCAACATGCCGAGCGTCCCTAAAGACCCTGGATTACTCATATCTTTTCCAGCGGTGGCTAGACCTTTCTTTCCGATCTCATTCATGATACGCATCTGCCGCCTTACGAATTCCTCGCTCTTCTTTGAAGTGGTGTCCCATGCGTAAGGCAACCTATCTGGAAAATAACCGTCCGTGTCCATCGCGAAAATAATATCGTCACCGCTTTCAGCCGTGTGACTATAAATGACTTCGTTCTTTCCAGCGAAGCCCAATATTGCAACGTCGATAGCATGATATTCACAATCTGGATGGGTGTGACCGCCGACCATGGGGACACCGAATTTTCTTACAGCTGCTTCAACGCCTCTCATGACCTGCGCACAAATTTTTTCCTCTTTCATAGAAATCACGTCAACCATGGCGAGGGGAATCCCGCCCATGGCAAGAATGTCGTGGATGTTGACAAGAACTGAGTAATAGCCCGCGAAGTAGGGATTCGTCTTCATCAATGGTTCCATGATGCCATCAGCGGCGAGCAGAAGAACAGAATCGCCGAATTCGATGACAGCTGCATCCTCTCCCCAAGAAGCCAGGATGTTTCCTTGATCGATCTTTGGGAAGAAGTGAAGAACGTCAGAGATCGTACGTTTCCTCGTAATCCCAGGGTGTTTTTTGATATCTGATATCAGGGCTTCGAGATTCATGTGGCTCTGTATACGCTTGATAATAAATATTTTCCACCCCGAATTCTACAATCAAATGATCTCTTTCGTGAAAGCAGTTTTTCACATCTCATATCAGTAATCTAAATTGACAACTTGGTCTGAGTGGTTTCCTTTACCATGTGCCATGCATCAAAAAAGTCCAAAACAATCATCTTCAAGATCTCATCAGACGCTTCCTTGAGCGTTTCGTCCTCGATTAAATATGCTTTGACGCTATCAGGGATTTTCCATCCAGCTTTTGAAAGAACCTTCTTCGCCTCCTGTCTTTCTTCCGTTGTCGCGATCCTCCCGGGCATTCGGTCTTCAACCCCTGCTCTTTTTAATTCATCCTGAAATATTGGTCGTTTGAAGAGTTTGCAGAGTGTGTACAAGATCAGGGCATTCGCCTTTTCGCCACTTGCTATCATCCTGGCTTTTTCTCCTACGACAGTATAAATATCCTTCTCCTGAGCTTTCGCAGGAACGTAAAGTTTAGCTGGAGGTACCTCATATTCTCGGAGTAGTCTGATGTCTGCTAATGCTCTGAGATATCCTGTCAATACCAACCGGTGGATTTTAAATCCTCTTTTTTCCAATTCTTTTGAGAGGGCGCTGATGGATTTACCTTCGGAGCCTAGTATCTCGTAAATTGTCCTCCTTAAATCTTCTTCTGGATGAAACAATTGATCACAAATATGGTAAAAGATTTGATAAATAAATACCCTTCCAATGGCCGTTAATTTTTATCAAAACGTGTTCCAAAATTCCTTTAAGGTGGGCTGAAAATAGTATTAGTTGCCTTGTAATGGGATGCGTGATATCTTAGCATCACTTTTGAGAAGTGTGATAACATGAAGGCGGTAGAGTATCTTCGCGAACCTGGAGAGGTTTACTCCGATGAAAAAGAGTCGACCGAATTGTCGCTCTTTGTCAGGACGTCTGATGAAGAGATAAAGAAATGGGATCGAAGCAAGATTTACGAAGCGCTGATCCGTGAAACAACGATCAGCGAAGACGCTGCTTCGATCGTAGCTCGCGAAGTGGAGAAATTGATATTGAGCCTTGATCTAGACGTAATTACAGCACCTCTGATCAGAGAATTGACGAATGCGAAGCTCGTAGAATATGGGCTGGCGAAGATCCGGAAGCAACACACGAGACTCGGCGTGCCTCTCTACGACACACGACAGATCATCATGAATCCAAACAAAGAAAATGCTAATGTTCCACATGGGCCAGAAGCCACAAATCTGACACTCGCTGAGAGGATCAAGAAGGAATTCGCGTTGCTTGAAGTTTTTTCACAGGAGCTTGCGGACGCTCATATGCGCGGTGACATTCATTTGCACGATCTGGGTATGATAGACAGACCCTACTGCAGCGGACAATCAATTGAATACGTCAAAAAATTTGGTCTAAATCTACCCAATGCGATATCTATTGCAAAACCAGCGAAGCATCCAGAAGTTCTAATTGAGCAAATCATAAAGTTCTCAGCAGCTCTCCAAGGTCACTTCGCAGGCGCGATAGGGTGGGACGCCGTTAACATATTCCTCGCCCCTTATCTCGAGAATGTCGACGATGTCAGGATGAAACAGCTGGCGCAGATTCTGATTTTTGAATTTGCACAGCAAGCCGTTGCAAGGGGCGGTCAATCAATCTTCAGCGACCTCAACCTTTACTGGGAAATTCCGAACCATTTCGTTGGTGTCCCCGCCATTGGTCCAAAGGGAGAATTCACGGGGCAGAATTACGAAGATTACATCGAAGAGAGCCAACGATTTGTATCGGCGCTTTTCGATGTCTATCTCGAAGGCGACGCACTCGGCAGGCCGTTCTTCTTCCCGAAACCCAATGTCCACATGACTGAGAAGTTCTTCTCAACCGATGGTCATGAGGAGTTTCTGCAGAAAATATCGCATGTCGCATCGGAAAAGGGAAACACGTACTTCGTGTTTGATCGTGGGAATACTGCAAAGATCAGCGAGTGCTGCAGATTAGCCTTTAAGCTCGACAAGAATGATCTTGAGGACGCTAAGATGCCCTGGAAAATGAGGTATTCTGCGATGCAGAACGTGACGATTAATTTGCCGAGAATTGCATATGAGGCGCATCAGGATGATGAAAAACTCTTCGAGATACTCCGGGAACGCGTGGAACTCGTTGCACAGGCCCATCTCCAGAAAAAAGAATTCATAACAAAGCTGCTCAAGATGGGCAAACACGGTCCTCTTGCGCTTCTAACAATGAATCTCGACGGAGAGCCCTATTTCAGATTGGAAAAGGCGTCCTATCTTGTCGGGATGGTCGGACTCAACGAGATGGTCCAATATCATACCGGTGAACAGATGCATGAGTCAAAAGACGCATTACGATTCGGTTTGAAGGTGATTGCTGCGATGAAAACCGAGGCTGATCGGCTCGGTGCAGAGTACGGTATAAGAATGCCTCTTGAGCAGACACCGGCTGAAAGCACAGCATACCGCTTTGCAAGACTCGACATGAAGTACTATCCGCTCCAAGCTCCTACGGTCATACGGGGCAACAAGAGCACTGGTGAAATCTACTATACGAACTCAACATATCTCAATGTCGGAGCACCAGTGAGCGCGATTGAAAGAGTACGAACAGAGGGACTCTTCCATCCGTTGATCGAGGCCGGTGCACTCACGCATGTGTGGCTCGGTGAACATAAGCCTCCAGCAGAAAGCATAGCTTCGTTCGTTAGAAAGACATTTGAGAACAGTCAGAATGCTCAAATCGCTTTCAGTCCTGAGTTCACATCCTGCCTGAGCTGCGGTAAGACGAGTAGAGGGCTGAGGTCAACCTGTCCATATTGCTCTTCGCCTGATGTCGAAGGGATCACAAGGGTCACTGGCTTCTTTTCGAAGACGAGTAGCTGGAACAAGGGCAAGATCGGAGAACTCAAGGATAGGGTGAGGAATAACATCGCGTAATGTTGGAGAGTGAATTTTCCCTTTTCTTTTTTTCTGTTTTGTCCTCTTATTTTGCGTCTTAACGAAATCGGCGTGCAGTTACCGAAAATTGCTTTGTTTAAGTTCAAATACTAAGAGCTATTAATTGAAAGACTGTCGTGAATACCCGGTGAAATCTGATGACTAGGGTAAGGGTCGGGGAGCATCTTTGCGTCAACCTCAGTCGCAGAAGTCTGTGTGATAATTGTTGGACTGATTCCTGCCCGCATAACAGAGAGGAATTGGTTGAGTTCTGCGAGCATTTCAAGCCCCCATTTGCCATTTACAGAAAATGCCCGAATTGCGGAGGGATATACGAGCTCTTTTCAAATTTCAAATCGCTTGATCCCGATCTCTGCCCCCGATGCAACGAGTCTGGATTTCGCATTGTTTTCATCTCGTTTGCAAAGAGATAAACAGTAGGTCTAGATGATTCTCGGCCCGATGATCTGCCAGAGTATCAGCGCTAGAACGAAGAAAGCGAGAGTATAAGTGATTGCCGCGATGTACTTTTCCCTCTCCCTTTCTGTCGCGTTCTTCTTTAACTTCCTGACAACTGAGTCAAGCCAATCCTTGAAAAGGTATCCGCCATCAAGCGGGACAGCTGGCAAGACATTCGTTAAACCAACCATGAGATTTATCCAAAAGACCCAGTACATGCAATTAGCTATCACCCAAAATGCGCTCGTAGGGAGAAATGCTATCACACCACCAGGTACGAAAAGATCAGCTAGCGGCGACCTTAATGGTGCGAGACCGAGAAATGGCAGTGAGATGTATCTGAGCGTTGCTGAAACAAAACTATCAAAGTCAGTAACGCCTGCGTATGGATGGGCAAGCCTCTTTAACAACACATCTGGGGAATTGAGCGTCGCACCGATGTATGCCGTGTTAACACCAAGATATCCAGTGTCTTTGAAATCTGGTCCTATCAGTTCTGGCGCCATTTTTTTGTAATATTCCAGCTTGCTCTCCAGAGTTATCTCCGTTATCTCATCAAACACTTCGAAAGTTCCAGTCGCATCAAAGTATGCAAGCAGCGTGATGTTCACCGTCTGGTACGGCTTTGTCAATGACATCGCTCTCTTAAAGTCAGATTCATTACGCACGATTGTATCGTTGATAGAAGCGATGATCATTCCTGGTTTAATTCCAGCCATAGCCGCAGGCAATCCTGGAGCCGTCTGCGTTACCACAACTCCCGATGTAATATTCACTTGATTAATATGGCCTGCGTAGTAAAACTCAACGGAAACCAGCTCGCCAGGGTCAGGAGCGCTAATGTTCCCGATGTCGGATATATTCGCAACTTGTAGTCCTCCAATCCTCATAATCTGCGACCCAAAAAACAGTCCTGCATGTTCCGCTGGACTATCATCTGCGACACTAATAACGACGGGATTAGGCCTAACGGGCGTTGCCGAAGCAACAAAGAGTGAAGAAAATATAATGGCGCAAATAAGTGCCAGAACAATGTTCGTCGCAGGACCTGCCGCGTATACGCTCGTCCTTTTCTTCTTCTCTGTTCTGACGAGTTCCTCCTCATCGGGCTCAACAAATGCCCCCAGTGGAACCACGAGGAAGAGGAGACCTAGCGACTTCACTGTCATATTGCCAGCTCGTGTCATGATGCCATGAGCGAATTCGTGAGCCACGATGGCAGCAATCAACCCGACGATGCCGTAACCGATAGGAATGATCGGGTTTATTCCCGGAATTCCGATAAGCAATTCAGGTCCAGGCGCTCTCTCCGCAGGAATATCTGCAACTATCGTCGCTTCCCAGATCAGCAAAGCCATGATGACTATCATTGCAGCAATGCAGATGATCTTAGCAAGAGCGCTGTAGAAAAGCCAAAATCTCCTCGGCTTCGATAGCTTATCTATCAACAATTTTCCCCTGGTCGTCCTCCACATAAGGATTGGTCCGACCAGTCGGATTCCGTGCTTCGCAAGGAAGCCGGACTTGTGTAACAAGTAGACTAGAAAGATGTAGGCGATAAGGACGATAAGCGCAATGATGTATGGATTCATCGAGTTCTCTGGCTCGTAAAGGAAGAAGAAGTATTAAAGGATTAACCGGGAAAGGAAATGGACATCGTAATCTCGAAAATCATTCCCGACTCCAGACTTCATCAGAAATCTGGTCATAGATCGCTGAGGAATCGTCCTTCTTCTTTTGTTCTTCATCACCCTGTCTCGCAAGACGGAGAATCTGATCGCTCTTTAAAATCCAGTAATGGATCCTCCAGAGCTTCCCTTTTTTCAAGTGTACTTCTTCCTGCGTCGTGGTAAGCAATCCTTCTTCTTCCAACATGTAAAAAACATCCCTGTCCTCAGATGTAAGACGATTGTCAATAACTTCATTCGTGTAGCCGAAAAAGCTCATCAGATATTCTGCAAGGCGCTTTATATCATTCTCTGCCATCCCCTTCTTTCCCAGCGTATTTTTCAACGCCATTACAACGTCATCCATGCTTACAACTGTCAAACTTTCCCCAAAACCCGAATCGCATTTCAAATTAAAGAAAGTATTGGATGGATTTTTTTCAATCAAGTTTCTTTGTTCACTCTTTTGTGATCTACGTCGATTATTCTCCTGACACAGGAAGCTGAAATCGTCGCGGTCCAAAGGACTGCAATTGCGATGATACCCGCGAGAAAAACAAAATCAATAATCCCACCTGCTCCAAAAATAAATTCTCCTGTTTCATTGCCCCATATCGAGACGAGCTGCAAAACATCGAGGCCTATAAATGCACCGAGGCTAGCTGCTACATAAGAAATTGCGGAGGCCTGCATCAGATCTTTTTCATCTGAAAAAATATAAGCGCATAATGCAGCAACCGCAGAAATGACGAGCCAAAAGGGAAAGTCGATTACGATCTGCCCGTTCCTGATATCCGCGAAAGCGTATGATAGGACTGTTATGGTAGGTACTGAAATGACCAATTGAGCGATTTTAATTCTCCGAAATATGATGATCAAGCACGACACAAGCAAGGGGACGAGGGCACCAGTGATGTTCATACTGACAGGCGGGGGACCGTCGACAATTTTGAGATTGATGAAAGAAAAAAAGATTGCCGCAATTGCGATGAGCGCGGCGTACGCTATCGACTCCAACCAAGAATCCTCCACCCAGAAGTCCAGGAGGTTGCACGAGGTATAGTGTGCGGCCAGCAATACGATAACAATGAAGATCATCAAGGAGGCGATGGCTGATGCGAGTATCACCGGGACAGATGACATCCCTTTTACCATGGAAATAACGCTATTAAGATTCTACTGCCTCTTCATCTGCCCGTCTTTTCCGCTCTTATTTGATTCGTGCTTCCAGATTTTGCTATAGATGAACACTTCTAAGAGAACTAGTAAAACAAGAGTGAATGCGATTATGGCTAGAGTCGCGCTAGTACCATAAACCCTAATGATCTCAAGAATAACAAATGAATCGAGGAACATACATCCGACTGCGTACCAGTACTTAAGGTAGGTTTTCTTGACCCATGAAGCCCAACTTATCTCCTGTTCTTTGATCTCCTCGGTCCCTTCATGCACACTGTCTTTTTCTTGAATTCTAATTAGGCGTTTTTTTGCCATATTCTATTCTCATCGGAAATGACAGGCAACAAGATGCCCGCCGCCTTTATCTACAAGTGGCGGCTCTTTCTGTTCACATATTGCCTCTCGATATCTGCACCTCGTATGGAACCGACATCCTGATGGTGGGTTGGCCGGGCTCGGGAGATCGCCAGCAAGGATGATCCTGTCTCTTCGGAGATCAGGGTCTGGGATCGGAATCACTGAGAGGAGTGCCTCGGTGTAAGGGTGAAGTGGTTTTCTAAAAAGTTCATCTTTGCTCGCCGTTTCAACGATCTTTCCTAAATACATGACGTTGATCGTGTCACACATGTACCTAATCGTGCTAAGGTCATGGGATATGAAAAGATATGAAAGTCCGAACTCCGCCTGGAGGTCATTGAGTAAGTTCAATATTTGTGCCTGAACAGAGACATCTAACGCGGAAGTCGGCTCATCCAACACAACGAAATCTGGATTTAGCGCAAATGCGCGTGCAATACCGATTCTCTGTCTCTGTCCTCCGCTGAACTCATGGGGATACCTGTAGAGATGCTCTGGGTTAAGACCAACCCTCTCCAAAAGTGCAGTGACTCTCTCCCGCAGCTCTTCGCCTTTCGCCACACCGTGCACGAGCAGCGGCTCGCCAACGATATCCTTTATGAGCATCCTCGGATTGAGGGATGAAAATGGATCCTGAAAGACTATCTGCATATAGCGCCTGAGCTTTCTCATCTCTTCCTCTTCCTTCATGTCCAATGCATAAGTCTTCTGGATCTCCAGTAGCTCGTTCTCCAGTTTGACCTTTTCCTTTTCATCGTATGGATTTTTTTGATCCAATAGACATAATTTCTCTTCAATTTCAACGAGCCTCTTTCTTACCGCTGAAGGCATCCGATAATACACATGCCCATCCGTCGGCGGAACCAGATTGAGCATGCAGCGGCCCGCTGTTGTCTTGCCACACCCGCTCTCTCCCACGAGGCCTACAGTCTCACCTTTTCTTATCGCGATGTTAACACCGTCAACAGCCTTCACACTGGCGAGCTCTCTCCTGAAGAGCCCACCGCGGATAGGGAAATGCTTTTTCAACCCGCGGGCCTCGACGAGATACTCTTCCATCAGCTCGCCCTCCTTGTGTATAGATGACAAGCGACGAAATGCTCTGGTCTCACTTCAATCATTGGAGGTTTCTCTTTCTTACAAACCTCCATTGCGAACTGACATCGCGGGTGAAAACGGCATCCTGATGGTGGATGGACGAGGTTTGGTACATTTCCCGGGATGATGTCAAGTCTTCTCCCTTCTGTTGTCAGTTTTGGAATTGAATTCATCAGCCCTTGTGTGTAAGGGTGCAGTGGCTCCTTGAAGATCGACCGCACGGGACCAACCTCAGCCATTACACCTGCATACATGACACCAACTCTCTCACATGTTTCCGCTACGACGCCAAGATTGTGAGTAATGAGGAGAATCGAGGTGCCCGTCTGTAACTGCAAATCCTTCATAAGTTTGAGGATCTGTGCTTGTATTGTAACATCGAGAGCTGTCGTCGGTTCATCAGCGATCAGCAACCTTGGTTTGCATGCGAGTGCCATCGCAATCGTTACACGTTGCTGCATTCCACCGCTCAACTCATGTGGATAGGATTTCAAAACGTTTTTTGGATCAGGAATTCTCACCAATTTCAACATCTCCTCAGCTCGGCGGAGCGCCTCCTGTTTTAACGGTTTCTGATATCGTCTGAGGATCGGAATTCTAGAAAGGAATCTCACTGATAGGGCATCGGGTTTCTTATTCATTGTCTTATAAACTCTCTTATAATATGCAAGGATGGGAAGCCTCAAGATGCGGAGACTGGATTTGGTTGACTTGATCTCTTTGATTTCCATTTCAATGTTTTCTAAAACAGCTTTTGAAAGCTCCTGCCTTTCATGTAGCAGAAAGTTTTCAGCGATTTGCTCTCCCGCAGTAAAAACTGGGTTGAGCGAACTCATTGGTTCCTGGAAAATCATCGAGATGTACTTTCCACGGATCTTCTGCATATAAGTAATACTCTTCGATAGCAGATCGTATTCTTTCCGGATTTTTTCAAGTTCCTTTTTTGCATCTTCCAACTCTTTTTTCTTTCCATTCTCCTTATCAGAGGATTGAATCTCAGCAATCTTTTGCAGGAGTTCGATTCTTTTCTGCCTGACTTCTGAGGGCATCCCAAAAAATACGCTCCCTTTCTCGATTTTTCCTGGTGGTGACGGGATCAAACGAAGAATACAGTTTGCTGTTACACTTTTCCCGCAGCCTGTTTCACCGACGAGTCCAAACGCCTCCCCCTTCTTGATTGTAAGGTTGATACCATCAAGTGCCTTGACGACTCCCTGATATGTGTAAAAGTTCGTGTACAGATTTTCGATTTCAAGTAGTACTTCGTCCTGTCCCTTCATGAAGTCATCTCCTCAGACGCGGGTCTAGTATGTCCCGTAAACCATCGCCCAACAAATTGAAACCAAGAACGAAGATAAATATCATTAGACCTGGGAAGGTCACCATCCACCAGGGATTATATTTCGGACCATCTGGATATGGGTAGGGTATTTCGCTAAGGAAATATTCCTGCCCATCAGAGACCATTTTTCCCCATTCAGCATAGCCTGTCGGTGGCCCGAAACCGATGTAACTCAGGCCAGCCGCGACCAGGACTACGACGCCGAGGTCCATAGTAGCAGATACAAGCATCGGAGCTAGAGAATTCGGGACAACATGTCTGAATAAGACCCTACTCCTCTTTGCACCGACCGCTCTTGCTGCTTCGACGTAGGTGCTTTCCTTGATCGAGAGTACCTGGCCTCGTATCAGTCTCGCATAAGGAGGCCACCATACAATGATCAATGCCAGCATCGTATTCTCCAGATTTCTGCTCAACACGGCTGCGACAGCCATCGCAAGTACAAGCCCTGGGATTGATAGAAAAACGTCAGTAATCCTCATGATTATTTCGTCAATCACCCCTCCAAAGTATCCTGCGATAGCTCCCAAAACAATTCCAATAATCGATGCAACAAGGACAACATACAGAGCGATATAAATTGAGGTTCTAGCGCCCCAAATGACGCCGTAATAAATATCGGCACCGAGTTTCCCCGTGCCCATAATATATCCTTCTGCACCTGGAGGTTTCGGTGGCGAAAAGTCTTTTGGAATCTCCATCGGATTTCGTTGGTTTGGTTTCATCGGGGCTAGAACGGGCGCTAGAATTGCAATCACAACGATGCTTAGTACAAGTATTAGACCGACGATGGCAAGAAGGCTTTTCCGCATAAGAAAAAGCGAATAACGCAGTTCTCTGATTCTAGGTGATAGTGTCTTCTTCAGGTATTCCACTCTTGATCCAAAGAAATTGCTTCTTTTTGTCTGCACTTTGTCTTCTATCTTCTCACCCCAGTCTAACTCGTGGATCCAAGAAGGCGTAGAGAACATCAACAATTAAGTTGGCTATAACGTAGACAATGGCTGTCACTAGCACAAATCCCAATATCGATGCCCAATCGTTCATGAGGATCGCGTCTGTCGACCATCGTCCCATACCGGGCCATGAAAAGATTGTCTCTGTGAGCACCGCTCCTCCTAATAATCCCCCAAAGGAGAGGCCTACAACTGTCGTCGTTGGGATCAGGGCATTTTTCCTCGCGTGCCTGTTGATGACGATTTTCTCTGGTAATCCCTTTGACCGCGCAGTTTTAATATATTCCTGCCCGAGAACTTCGAGCATACTCGACCGCATAATCCTGGTAATGATCGCTATTGTCCCAAATGACAAGGTTATCGCCGGTAGAGCTAGATGTAAAAGTGCGTCCCCAAATAATGTGAGGTTTCCATTCAGTAAAGTATCGATGGTCCAAAATCCCGTGTATTTATGAATTGAACCCTGTTGGAGATATAGTATCTCATCATACCTTCCTCCAGCGGGAAACCATCTTAATTTGTAGAAAAACACGTACTGGAGCATGAGACCTAGCCAAAAAATTGGCAGTGATACGCCAGAAAGCGCCATTATTCTGGTCGCATGATCGACGGGTTTGTCTCTCTTTACCGCGGATATTGTGCCAAGAGCGATCCCGACAGAAACAGCAATCAGGATGCTGATGAGTGTCAACTCAAAAGTGGCAGGAAAATATTGAGCAATAGCAGTTGTGACAGGCGCTCTTGCTGTCTTGGAATACCCCCAATCGCCATGCAAAATACCGTCCAACCAGTACCAATATTGAATATGAATTGGTTCGTTGAGATGATATTTCTCATATACATGTGCTATCTGTTCTTCATTCATTCTTTCATGAATATACGCGGCAGCAGGATCGCCACCGATCCTCGTCAATGTGAATATAAATATTGAGACGCCAAGTAAAACGGGAATAAGCAACAGAAGCCTCCTAATGATATAGGCTCCCAGTTTCAAGCAAGCATCACCTTATTCCTGGAAAGGGATTTTGCTATAAAGCGTTTTCGAGATTTGGAATAATAGTGATGGATTCTATGAGGGGATGGTTCCTGAATTTGATGAGCTGGGTTCCTTTGGATGGAACTGAGTTCTAATAATAATACTGAAAAAAAATAATATAAAAAAAGGGTTTAAACTCTCAGGCTTTGTATATTGGATAATAGTACATACCTGAGAACATTGGGTTGAAGTAGTAGCCTTGTGTCCAATCACGCTCTACGTGGAAGTTTGTCGCCTGCGCCAGCCATGCAAAATAGGCGTTTTCGTAGACTGCCATTTCGATCTCGTAATACATCTGTGCTCTCAATGTTGTATTGAGCTCACGTGCAGCGTTCTCAACCATTAGTGATAGTGTATGGTTCTGTAGGCCGATTCTATACGCATATGTGCCGTTCTCATGGTAGAATGGGTAGGTATAATCATCTGGATCTGCGTAGTCAGGTGCCCAGCCAAGGAAGAAAATGGGCAACTGTCTTCCGCGCACGGCCGGCAGATATGCACCAGACCAATCGAGGGCTTGAACATTAACGATGATTGTGCCATTAACAAGTCCCTGCGTACTCAACGACTCAAGACCAACCTTGAACATTTCGCATGCCGCTTCTCTGACTGCATTTCCGGCGTTGTAATATAGCCATATTTCGAAGCCTTCATCAGCATAGCTCCGTCCCGTCACGTTATTGATTGCCAATTTAAGGTAATATGCAGATTTCGTTAGGTTGTAATCAAAGAGTGGCACAGATTCATTGTAGCCAAACATACCCTTTGGTATCGCGCCTCTTGGTTGTATCCCTGTGCCAAGCAGTACATCGCTGAGGAATTTATCGTAATTGAACGCATGGACGAAAGCTTTCCTGACATAAACGTCCTTGAAGAACCAGTTCGACACATTTCCAATTGGATTTGGACCCGGTCTAATGTCCTGGTTGAACCCGATGAAGTCGATGTTAAATGTCGGCTTTCCCTGAATAATGCGTAGTCCTGGCTTGCCTTCCACGTCAGTCTTATGCTGTCTTGGGATGTAAACTGAATCAGCATCACCAGAGAACAGCATCATTTCCCTTGTTCCAACGTCCTGCACCTTTTTGATGATTACGTATTTGAGCTTTGCTGGTTCCCGCCAATAATCATCGAATCTTTCCAACATGATGTATTGGTTCGAGACCCACTCTTTGAGCTTGAATGGCCCTGTTCCAGCTTCGTGCGTATGCATCCATTCGTTCAACTGGTTGACCTGGACTCCGCCATGCGCTTCTACGTAGTCCATCGATACAATTGATGCGACAGTATACGCAAGTACCTGGATGAACGCTGGATATGGCTGTACCAGATTTATCCTAACAGTATATTGGTCTAGCACCTCGACTGAAGCATCAATAGCATCCATGTCAAGTGGGCCATGACCATAGTCTGGAATCATCACCTGCCCCATCATCCAAGCTGGGCCCCAATCATCGTTGATGATCAGAACACGCTCGAATGAATACTCGACATCGTACGCATCCATTGTCGTCCCATCGTGGAACTTCACACCTTGTCGAATGTGGAAGGTGTAGTGAAGTCCGTCTGGCGTAACGCCACCATTCTCGATTGTGGGCACATTTGTTGCAAGCATTGGAATGAGCCTATCTGCATACTCTCCATCGTACCAAACAAGTGTCTCGTAAACGTTCTGCAGAATTTCTCCGCCAGCACTTTCATAGTCGTACGCCGGATCGAGCGATTCAGGCTCACCGATCGTCGCAACGATGTACGTATCTGGATTCTTGATCGCGACGGGTACCAAGACCTCTTCAGGTAGAACGATGACTGTGTTGAAGTACATCTGAGCAGCACCGTTTATGCTTGTGACGGCTAGCCAGGAGGCGTAAACACTCCCATTGCCGACATATGTGTGGTTGACCGTCGCAACTTCATCCATGGTGCCTGATATAACCGTTCCATCTCCGAAGTTCCATACTAGGAGGGAGATCAAGCTGCTGTCGAGCAGTGGAACCCAGGCCTCATCATCTTCACTCCAGATAATCGCGTACGCTGCTGATGAACTTGCATCGAAATCGACTTTAGTGCCACTTTCTATGACATCGCCGCTTGTTGCTGCAACTGCGTATGGAGCCGTACCATTTCCAATCTCCTCAACAGGAGGATGCAGAACTTCGACACGGATCGGGGAGTTCCAGTTGGTCGTTCGTCCACCTTTGTCATCCACAGCCGTTACAGTGACCAGGTATTTTCCTGGAAATTCGTATGTGTGTGTTACGACCGCACCAGCGACATTGTCCGTGCTTCCATCGCCGAAGTTCCAGATGTATTGAACGATCTGTCCATCGGTATCAGTGCTATCAGATGCGTCAAAAGTCACCGATTCTCCCGCAATGATTGTTGTTGTATCTGCTGTTGCGAGAACTGTTGGATTCTTGTTCTCAACGACTTTTCCTCCCATGAGAAGAACAGCACCAGCAATGGCTGCGACGACAATGATGATCACGATAACGGCAGCGATAATCTTCGTCATCGAGCCTTTAGGTGCCCCCTCCTTGGGAAGTCTTTCGCCTTCGCCTTCCATTTCTGATTTCCTCCTTATCCCCCCACAAAGAAATCAAATAGGGGACTGGATATTTGATAAAGCCTTGTTGCTATAAATAGATTTTGAAATAATATGGCAATGGCCAGACACTATATCAGCATTTTTTGAGTTTATTACCGTTGCAATCAGTTGTTTTGGATTTCAGAAAATATACGATTTCAATAAGGATCAAAATAATGGAAACGCTCTTACTAATTCTCCTTGGAGACTCTCCTTGGAGACTTCTCTTGCTTAATTGGATTTAATAGATTTTTAATCTTGGATGATGGAATCGAAACAATTTGACTCCAAGCAAATTTAAATAGGGAATCTTTTTTGAACGTTGATGTATTCTACAGTATTAATCACCACGCCAGATCGTGAGTCGGCAAGGAATATTGCACAGACCGTGCTCGGGAGGAGACTTGCCGCCTGCGCGAATTATTTTCCAATAAAGTCTATGTATTGGTGGAAAGGACGCATTGAGGAAGCCGAGGAATTTATCCTCTTGTTGAAGATCAGGACAGAAGATTTCCAAGAGCTCTTGAAGCTGGTGCTAGATAAACATCCTTATGAAATCCCATGCGTTGTGAGATACGACATAGTTGAGGGACATGATAAGTATCTTGATTGGATCAGGGAATCAACAGCGAGACCGTCGGCGGATTGAGTTCAAAGATGATTCGCCTAGCCCACTTCAATTTTTTTGCTTTCATCTTCGAATCTTTACCCTTTTGTTCCCTAACTGATTCAAAGTCGAATCCGATGAGATAAATCTGAGATGCGCCAAAGTGTCTCGCAAGAGTAACTGCTCTATCTCCATCCGTAAAACCGCCGAAATTGTAAACATTTCCAAACGGTTTGGATTGGGTCGTCGGGGTGATCCAACCTTCAAAAAAAGGCAACGCCTCTTTGATTCTTTCAACATTGTCACCGTGTGCATGGATCACAGCGACTGAGCCGCATGAATTTGCCTCAACCTGTGCCTTGATGTCTCCATCCAAATCGGTAACGATTATGTCTGGTAGAATTCCTTTCTTCATAAGGACGGAAGTCGCGCCGTCTGCCGTTATGAGAGTACCGATTGGCTTAACATTCTCCAACTCGGTCTCAAGGTTCGGTCCATATCCGTAGATGGTAGCCCTGTTTTGAATGATTCTCCGGAGACACTCTGGTTTGCAAATTCTCTTACCTTCAATCAACGTATTGAGGAGCCGCGCTGAGAGTTCATCATCGATGCGCGAGAAATTGAACTCTTGAAGTATCTTGCAATACAACGGCTCCCACTCGTTAAAATCCACGAAACCACCTACTCAACCGATTCTGTGGCCTCTTTCTTTTCTGGCACCTGCTTTTCCGCGGTGCTTCTCATGATCGTGTTCAGCAAACCCCCGAAAACTGCCAGCAAAAACCCACAGATAACCTCGAATAGGATTATAAGCTCGTCATAAGTCCGATACCCAAGGAAGAACTGCGTTGCGTCGATTGCGCCCTGGATAATGAATCCGATTGCAAAAACAGTGATGGACACGACAAGATAAGTCCAGTATATTTTTCCCTCCGAAAGGAAATGATTGACGAAGCGTCCCGTTTCATAGGATAGAACTGCAAAGATCCAGACCCAAATAGTGCCACTCACGAACAGAAGTGCCTGTCGGAGAATTCCAGCCTCTGCATTTGTGATGGCAGCATCAAATCCATAAGCAAATCCCAGAAAGATAAGTGCGATCGATAGTATGGCAAATGGGATCATCTGGCTTCCTGATCTGATCGCTCTTCCAGCTTTTCTCGAGAATTCCCTGAGTCTTTCACCAGTTCTGTAAGCATAGAGAATCAGGTAAAACCCAAGAACAACAGAGATCGTCCCAGCAGCCATGCCAGGCACGATAGCTATGTCCCATTCACTGATGAGCTGAATGATCTTCGGAATGAGAGAGAAAAACCCAAAAACTGCAAGCACGAGACCGATTGGGGTAATTAGTCTTCTTCTGATTTTATCATCCTGTAACATCTTGATCAGAATGTAATAAGTACCTTCAACCGTTGGAGCCTGTTTAACGAAAACCCGTCTGACGGAATCGATTTTCACTCTTGAAGAGACCATCGGATAAATGTATTCATCTTCTGCACCATCACTGACAAGAACCACTCTGTCCGGCTTAATCATTTCAAGCACGTTCTCGAGCTGTGTAGCGAGAACGAGATCGGATTGATAGCCCACCTTAACATCACCACAGATCGTCGCTATTTCCGCATCGATCCCTGACTTGACCATTTCATCATAAATACTGATAGCAGCGAGAAGAGTATTGGTGTCCGAATCTTCAGGATCTTTTAGTCCCAATGCCAGGGCAGCACTGAGGTTCTCCTCTCTGCCTATAAAAGGACTATGGAGGCCTGTCTTGACCCCGAAATCGTCGTCGCGGTCTACGCAGAGAACCATGATTTTCATTCACTAAACTCATCTGGTTTCAACATATTTGTTTTTTGTTATTCATTGATAAACGGTTCAAACTCTTCGATACTACTTTTCACATAATGATTTCGAGACGTGTCTTTGAAATAGAACCTTTACCACTTGGCTCACTGTTATTTGGCTTTTCTGCATGGGATTCCGAGGTTAATTGGATATCTGGTTCTGATGTGAAGCATAAATATTTATCATTTATAATTTATATTCAATTGTATTTAGGACTAAAAATAAAATCTCAGAGATGTGCAAAGAACCGCTGACCTGCTTCGCAAAAAAATTATAAGCGATGATTCTCATGCAAATATGGAATGGAAAAAAAAGCTGGATTCAAAGAATGTCCCAGATGCGGATTGCGCAATAAGATCTCAGCCACTGAGTGTGACTTCTGCGGCTGGAACTTCGGGGAGATCAGGGACGAATGGACGGATCACCTTCTGGAGCTCGAGCGAATTGTCCTGCAAAAAGAAGAGAGATCCGTTGAAAGAGAAGATTCCCGAATCGTTGAGGCCACATTGGTAAAGACAAGGGATCTCGCAATTGAAGAAGAGGAGGAACCTCTTCCACAGCATTCATTACAACCACCTACATCAGAGATTTCTGAGACGCCATCCGCGCCACTTGCGACTCCAAGTTCTCGTGAGATTGAGCAATCACTTGAACAGGAGCAATCTTCTACCCCTTCATTCTCTGCCGAAATTGCGGAACCACCTGTTCCTCCCACCGCTGAGGAGGAGGTGCCGGAACAGCTAACGCGTGATCAGGAAGCAGCAAGCGTCGATGTTGGAGTCGAGGAATCGACGATAGCGACGATCGAGGATGCGCATTTGAAGGGTCGCCTGGAGGGCGAGGTAACTTTGGAGCGAGTACGACCGCTCTGGAAGAAACTCATCTTGAGGCCTGGCGAAGTCCGTGGAAAAGGGACTACCGGCACAGAATCCTACGCTATAGGGAGGAAGTCGTTATCGTTAGAAATTAGAGCAACGCTAATGGCTGCAGGGTTCGTGATTGTTGGTTTTTCAGTTTATTTGACGATTCTTCTAGTCTCATCAGTTTTCACATTCAGTCAAGTGCTTGGATGGACAGTATCGGTAGCTGGGGCAGTGATGATCGTCATTGGCTTTGTGAGGATTATTAATGTTAAACATCTCAGTCAAGAAACATCAGGGTATGCCGAGAATTCGAACAATAAGAATGACGAAAGAGGTGAACTGGAGGTTTTGATTTGTCCAGTGTGTCACGAAGTCGTTTCATCCGAAGATCAGTTCTGCCCCGCCTGTGGCGCTATGTTTGAAACATTAAGGCAAGAAGAAGCCGAAGTGCTGTGAGAGGTGTTCGATATGAAAATTAAATGGCATGGTCATGCGTGCTTTGAGATCAAAGACACTCTTACCATCATCACTGATCCACACGATGGTAAATCGTTGGGGATCAAGCCTCCGCATGCGAAAGCGGATATCGTCTTGGTGAGTCACGACCATTTCGACCACAATGCACTGAGAATCGTCAAAGGGGACTACATAGCCGTGAGGGAACCTGGTGAGCGATCGATCAAGGACGTCAAGATTCTTGGTATTGTCACCGCTCACGACGATGTCGGCGGATCTAAGCGTGGAAAGAACATCGTTTTCGCCTTTGAATTAGATGGGATCAGATTCTGCCACTGCGGAGATCTCGGTCATCGTCTGAGTCAGGATCAGATCAGGGCACTTGGATCAATCGATGTCCTCTTTCTCCCAGTTGGCGGTATCCCGACGATCGACATCGGATCAGCACGGGAAGTCGTCAATGATCTGGCTCCTAAGATTGTTATCCCAATGCATTTCAGGGTTGCTGGTCTGGCGCTTTCGATTCAGCCTGTTGATGTCTTCTTATCAGGTATCCCCGAGGAAAGGATTCTCCGGGTCGGTAATGAAATCGAATTCGCGAAGGAGGACCTTCCCACAGAGACCGAGTATTGGATTTTCTCGCCCTGAGAGCGAGCAGATTTCGTCTCGCCTCAATTTTATCGCTATTAGCTCAAAAAATCACACGAGCCCGAGCGCATCTTCCACGCGCCCCAACTCAATAGGTGTACTCTTAAATCCAACGGCTGCTCCCCTTGAATTAGCGACAAGGCAAGCTCTCACGATCGGCGTACCGTAATTGAGCGTCCCGATCGAGGCAGGAACCTTGAAGAGTGATCGGATCATTTCTAGCTCTTCTTTTTTCGTATTTGGATGGCAGAGAACACCTTTATTTGTCGCGATGCAAACGGATCCCACAGTCTTATGCCCTGCTAGTACTCCCTGAACAACTTCGACTTGCAAAACCTTCTCAATCTTCCTCAGAACCTTTTTTCCGATTTCTGGATGAACAAGAGCAGCGTTGTCGTTAACGAGAATATTGTTGCCGGTCGCATTTAATTTGTCTTCGATTCGGTAGACTGGGATCCTTTTCGAAATGACTTTGATCTCCTCCTGGGAGGCCATATTGGTAACAACCGCACCGTATGAATTCATTGCAACAAGAGATCCCAGGATGTTTGTACCAGCGATCGAGCATCGTTCGACCTGAACGCCAAGAGCCTCCTCAATGTCACGTTCAAGCGATTTTGATGAATCAAAAGGGATTAAAGAAAAAAATTCATTTGCGACGCAATAAACACCAATATACGGGTTTCCGTTGTAGTTTGAAAGCTTCATCATGCCAAACGCACCGATTGATTAGTCCTCTGGGAGGGAGACCTCAACGAGTCCGTCTTCGAATTTGACCGCCTTGACTCTGATGCGGAACGGCGGTTTGCTGATTCCCCTGCTCCAGATCGCCTCATTCAATCGGTTATCGATCCAAATATCCTCCTCATCAGCTTTTAGATGCCGTACGATATATTCACGGACTTCTTTGATCGCACGCTCAGCCCTCTGAGTCCTTGGCACCTTCTTGGTGTCTTTTAGAGGGATATTGAGTATCTTCTCTTCTTGCTCCATAGAATCCCTACTCCTTTAGTTTATGCGTCCGCCAATTCCGGCGCTTCGGATGTCGCAAGAAGTTCCTATTTGTCCTGATCATTACCCACGCGGGGACCCTACGATTCTGTTTTGTCGCCTTCATAAGGCGAGATTTCATTGCCGACGGTTTATTTCGAGCCATAGTCACTTCCTCTCAATCGTGATTTCCCTTCTTCTAGGCGCGACACGCCTCAGGATCTGCTTCAGGGTCGCATCATCAATCTGCCTGTCCAGCCTCCCACTTTGAACAAGCATGATGAGTTGATCTTCGACCAACCTTGCAATATCGGGATATGCCATCTTGACTGTACCCAGTCTTTCCCTCGCTTCTGGCGTAAGGATCTGTCTAAGGAGGGCTTGTCGCTCTGCTTCAATTTGTCTCGCCTGTTCCTCAGCGAGCAACTGCTGTTCCCTTTGCCTCTGAAGCTCGGCGAGTTTTCTTCTTCTTAGTTCCTCGAGCTCAGCATCCTCCATAGGATCACAACCATTTAACTTGTCGTTGATTTAGTCATTTCGTCATGAATCTCTTTTGCGATTTTATCAAGAAGGGACCGCCCTTTAGGGGTGACGACCCTTCCTTTTTTCTTATCTTTCATGACAAGGCCCGATGCTTCCAGTTGCATCAAGCATTTCCTCGTGATCGATCCACTTCCTTTAACCGCCCTGTTCGGCTTGGACCCGCGATCAGCGAAACCGCCATACTCTGCCGCGAGCCTCGATGTGCCTATGGGCCCCATTATATATACTTTTCTAAGGATCGATGCGGCTCTTGTGTACCACCAGTCTGGTTGAACCGGTGATTTCTCTGTGTGGCGACCAGTCCGAACATAATCTGCCCACTCTGGCGGTTTGATTGTCTCGTAGGTCTTTAGGATTTCTGCCGTCTTTTCGATCACCTTGTCAGGAGGGACATCAAAGACTGTGACCATCGTATTCAACCTCAGGAATATCTTTAATCTTGCTCATTTAATGACGACGCTTGCGGCATTAATAGACTGCCTATATAAAAGTGTTTTGGACAGCGTGGAAATATGGCTTCAATTTCCTACTATCATGAAATTCCCTTTGTTTTTTCATAGAAAATGTTCACGGCAAAGTCTCTCCTGTCTTTCGAAAAAAATCGCGTCCTAAGAGAATTAAAATATGATTCTCCATAATTCATGCATGTGAAGACCGTAATCGCAATCACAGGAGCTTCTGGAGCAATCTACGGGAAGCGGCTTCTCGAGACACTAAGCGGCGAAAAAACCCTTATCATTTCAGATACGGCCAGGGAGATTATCAAGTTCGAACTGGGAATTGACGCTGAAGACCTTGAACGACTCGCAGATTTTTTCTATCGAAACGATGACCTCTTTGCCCCTATTTCATCAGGCAGTCAATTCTTCGATGCCATGGTCATCGCACCATGTTCCGAGGGCACGATCGCAAAGATTGCAGCAGGCATCGCAGACTCATTGATTACGAGGGTAGCTGCGGTGGCGATGAAAGAAGGACGCACACTCGTTCTCGTCCCGAGGGAAACCCCCCTCAGTGCTGTGATGCTGGAGAACCAGCTCAAGTTGTGTAAGCTCGGTGTCAAGATTCTCCCCGCATGTCCTGCCTTTTATCATAATCCAAGGACCGTGGACGATCTCGTTGACTTCGTCGTCGGAAAGGTCTTAGATCAAATCGGCGAAACGCACAATTTATTTAGGCGCTGGCGTGCATGATTGGAGATCAAAGAAAAAATCGACGATAGCCAGGTCTGATGACCACCGTATATGGCATCACGACCTGTGTTCACTTTATCGAAACTGCAGCACGCCTAATTTCCCTTGTCTCTCCTGACTCTCTGAAGCTTTCCAGGCGCGTACCAATTCCATTTACCGAGTAGCGACATCGCAGCCGGTACAAGATAGATGCGGACGATCGTCGAATCGAGGAGGATGGCAAAGGCGAGTGCAAAGCCGAATTCCCTCAAAAGCGCGCCCTCGGATAGCATCATCGTGCCGAAAGCAGCTGCCATTATGATACCACACGCCGTGATGATGCCACCTGTCCGCTCCATTGCATGGACGATCGCGTCCGTATCGCTCTTCCCCTTTTGTGCCTCTTCCCTGATTCTTGTTGTGATAAAGATGTCATAGTCCATGCCTAAACCGAGGCAGACAACGGTGAGGACCATTGGCATAAGCCACAATATCGGGACGCCTTGCAAGAAGTTGAACAGAAGCATCGTAACTGCAATCGTCCAGGAAATGCTCAGTAAGATTGTAATGATCGAACGGAGTGGGCTTATTAGTGAACCTAGAACAATCATCAAGACAATGTAAATGCCAATGATTGCAAGGACCTCCATGACTTTGAAGTCGTCCCAAACGAGCGTCGAAATGTCATACATGATAGCTGTGGAACCAGCGATGTAGGTCGCTGAGACATTGTTGTTCTCGGCCGCGAATTCAGAAGCCAATGATCGGATGGCATTGATGCTATCAATCGATTCTTTCGCAAAAGGATCTTCTCTGAAGCTGACGGTGATCAGCACGACCTTTGAATTATTTTCGCTGATCATTCCTCTCATGAGCGCCATGTACTGCGCGGCTTGTTCTTCTGGATACAATGACAAGTTTGCATAGTCGATCGGCTCATGCTCGCCAAGCGGCCGGGTCGGACTGGTGATTTCCGCTACACTTGACAGGTTCGAAAGTTCCTTGCACAAGTCTTCAATGGCATCGAGAGCACCCACATCAAATGAGTCATTAACTATGATAGGATTTTTCATTTCGACAGCAATGAGTGTCGGCATCATTTTACCGGCACCAAAGCTCTCACCAAGCACTTCGATCCCGAGCTTGCTCTCATTATCTGGCATCGCTTCTATGAAGTCATAACTCGTCTCGAGCGTCAAAACAAGATATGTGGCAGGGATCGAGATAACGAGTGCAACAAGGACGATCGCTTTGGCGTGTTTGACAGCAAATTTCGCGCTCTTCGTGAAGTACCCTTCTTTGTTTTTCTCTCCATTGTTTTTCTTCACGCCTGTCATCTTTGATGGCCAGAATATTCTGTCCCCGAGGAGCATGAGTATCGATGGGAGGAGTGTTAGCGCTGCAATGAGCGCGATTGTGATTCCGAGCGCAAGGCCAATACCCATCGATTTTAGCATTTCAAAACGACCTAATGACAGAACACCGAACCCGATGATCACAGTCGCGCCACTCGTTGCTATTGATTCTCCAGCCCATGTTACAGCGGTCTTGACGCTCTCCTCCTTTGATAATCCATTTCGTCTCTCCTCCCTGTACCTTGAGAGAACGAAAATACAATAGTCACAGCCTGCCCCCATCATTGATGTGACCATGAGTGTTGGAACGCTGTAGTGAATTGGAAGGAAAAAGGAACCGATAGCGTATACGGCTGCAAAGCTCACACCCATGGCAATCCCGATAATCATTGGCGGGACAGAGGATGCGATGAAGGATCTGAAGAAGAGTCCGATTAGAATAAGGACGAGGACGATGGTGATCGGATCGATCCTTTCGATGTCCTCGTTTGTTGATCTTTCGAGATCGAGGGAAATCGCATCCGATCCAGTCACGTAAGTCGTGATACCATCTGATCCGGATGTTGAATCCTTGACAATTTCACGAATGATGCCTACCGATTCTTTCCCGAGTGAAATGTTTTCATCGTCACTTTCGAATGTTAGGGAGATGATCATTGTGTCGTTTTTCGGAGTATTGACGAACGAGGAGAGAAGTGCGGGGATAATCGGCAGCGGGAAGTTGTCAATTGTATGGTTAACTACAATCTGGTGGGAGAGCTGCTGGAACGTAAAGATTGACGCATTTGAAGGGATCTTCCCAACTTCAAATACAAGCCACAGATCAATTGAAGCCAGTTCTGCTATGTTTGTTGCCGTAAACATTGAAATGAGTGAGTCGTTGTTCCAACCGTCCCATCCTAGATATGAATAGATTGCCGTGATGAAGGCTCCTTCTTCTCCACCGACTGCATTGCTCAACGCGTCAACCGACGATCCGACGATCCCTCTGAATTGCAAGTCATTTGGTTCGGACGATGAGGCGTTCCACAGAGAGTAAAATGTCTCAAAGTAACTGGAAAACGATTGAGCATAATCAGCAGGAATCTCGGATGTCATCGCTTGCATTTGAGAAAGGAATAGTTCCTTACAGAACGCGTTCAAAGCGTGATAATCATTCCAATCTGTTAAATCAAAATTCGAATAAATCGAATAAAGGAAGGCCTTGAAATCGGAGGGCAAGGGAGCGATAAGCAGGAAATTTTCAAAGCCTAACAAAGCACTCGAGGCCCTTTCAGAAGGCATAGATTCCAGAGGTGTTCCTCTTGTGGCATTCCACCCGATTATGTATGTTGAGTACCATCCCATTGCAAGCGATCTTTCTGACTCATTTAATCCTTGCGTCTCGAGGCTCGTTATCAACAAATTCTTTGTCTGTTCATAGGCAACCGAATCAACTGTGCTTACATTCCACAGGGGATAAGTCATATTGATTTGTATCCAGGTTGCCAAATGCATTGCAGGGATACCGAAAACCATGAAACAGCTCTTGTTTGTCTCTTGCCAGAGTGTCCGGAACTCTAGGGGGATACCGAAAACCGCGTAGGCTGTGAGATCTACCATTTCTTTTATTTGGTGGTACCTCTGATTGATATTCTTCAGCACACCAGTGCTGTAAACCTCAATGGCATCGTAAAGTGTGTCGACCCTTACTTCACCATCAATTCTCCCGCCATGTGTTTCATTAAAGATGCCATTCTTGATTTTAAAAACCGCTTCTTTCATTTCCTCATTGAAAACATCTTCATTCGTGAGGACAATGATCGTTGTTCCTTCTCGACCTGCCGATGGAAAATGTTGGTTGATGAAATCCTGTGCAATGATCGACTCAACATCTTTTGGAGCCATTTCCGTTTCTTCATATTCCACAATATTGAAGACCTGCGGTGCGACGGGAATGGCAATAATTAATACGATTATCCACGCTGCAATGATCCCTTTATAATGACGCGCGATGAAATTCGCGATTCTTGCAAACATCAGTATCCCCCTAACCGAATGGTAAGATCGGGAAAAGTGAGTTTCTATAAAAAAATTGTCATACAAACTCTTCAGATTTCAAATAGCGGAGAGGTCATTATATTTCAGTAATGATCCACGACTTTTGATTTGGTTAACCAAAATCAAAAGAAGAGATTTGACTCGTTAATCAGAGAAGGAACTACGAAGCCTCGAAAACTCATTCAACTTCTCACAATAAAAGCTCACTCGACATAGATCGCTGGTCTTCGCGGAACTGCCAATCTGGCTTTCTTCTGAGGATCTGGTGCGTTCGGATCGTCAGCGGAGTGAACTGAAATCTCGCAGCCGAACTCATCCTTAAGGAATTGCGCAGCCTCGTTGAGAAAATCGAATTCATCGAATTCAACTTTAAATCGATCCAAATCATCACTTGAGCACTTAAGAAGTGCTTCTGCAGTTTTTCGTGCGAAATCCGAAGCTTCTTTCCCATGAGTTTTTAAGACTTGATCCTTCATGACCATTTTCATTAAACCTGGGATCGAAAGTTCTTTACTCTTCGCCAGGTCGACTGCCATGGAAAGCACTTGCAGCTTCCATTTCGGTGACGTGTATAATCGAATATGTCTAGGCGTTATGCCAGTCACATCGAGTATTTCGTTGATATCGGAAATTATCGATTTAAGATATTCCTCAGCTTCTTCAATATCTGGCCTGATTTCCTCCTCAATGACATTTGGAAAACTCGATGTCGAGACAAAACATTCTTTACCAGAATTCTCCCACAATTCCTCAGCGATATGCGGGGTGATCGGAGCCATCATTCTTATCCAGGCATCCAAAACTCGATTGATGAGTTTTCGGTTTTTACCTCCCCTTCGGAGGTACCATCGAATATCGTTGATCATCTCAAAATATACTTCATTGGCCAGTCGTCGAAGATCATAATCTCTCATCCCTTCCCGAACGGCCCTGATCCTCGAATTCAATCTCGATAGCATCCATCGATCAATGTGTTTGAAGTCCCCCATTCCATCGAGATTTCTCAATTCCTCGATCGTTTTAAGAATCCGATCGATTCTGCTCTTGTAATTCTCGAGCGTCCCCTCATCCCACTCGACGTCCGCAAATGGCGAAGCAATGTGTGCATAGTATAATCTCATCGTATCAACGCCGAATCGTTCCGCTGCGCCTGGGATCGGTTCCGCACCTCCTTTTGATTTTGATATCTTGCCAAGTTTTCCTGTGATGTACCAATTGACAAATATTCCCCGTGGCCAATATTTTTCTTGGAGAATTCCAACATGGTTCATTAGAAAAGCTGGAAAGTGAACAGTCATATGTTCCTTTCCGCCTAGGTTAATATCGAGAGGATACCAATACTCGACATCTTCTCTAATTCTTCTCAAAAGCTCTTGGTCGACACCAGTCTTTTCGGAAACCCTTACGACATCGCCTTCACCGAGGAAGACGTAGTCAAAAAAATCCTCAGTCAATTGTTCTGTCTTTAACGATCCTTCATTTACGTACTTTGAAACAAGATAATAAATTGGATAAAGTGTGGAGTCTGAGATTGCCTCAATTATCCATTTCTCGTCAAATGGGAATCTCGTACCTAGCCAGTTACCCTGTCTAACGCATGCCCTCTCACGGAACCAGTCTAGAACATTTTGTATATTTGCATAGTATTCTGGAGGAAGGATATGCATAGTTCTTGCATGTCTCTTGCTGTCCTCTGTCAACGTCTTGTTGCCATAATCAATGAACCATTGATCTGGGACTTTCTTGATCACAACAGGCTTTCCACACCTGCAGATCACTTCTTCAGATAGATCGTAAAACAGTTCAGCTTCACCATTTGAGACCATTTCATCGCGCATGAGCTCTTTTGCTTTCTGAACCGGTAATCCAGCATATTGACCACAATTGTCATTCATCTTTCCTTTGTGGAATCCGTCGCGGTACACGATCTTCTTTGCTTCTTCGAGCCTTGTGTCACCACTTCTCTCAATACCCATCTTCTCAACAATCTCGACTGCGGGTAACGGTCCCCAGCCATCGATATCGATGATCGGAATCGGCTTGATTTTTCGGATTTCAGCAGGGTCGAGACCGTATTCAGATAGCGAAGTCTCGTCTTCTTGTAGTTCTTTTAACGCTATCCAGTCATCTGGGGCATCGGATGGAACGCTCGTGACTAAGCCTGTACCAACTGAGGGGTCACAGAATTTTGCTGGGAGAACCATAATCTCCCTGTGGATCATTGGAGCGATGCATTTCTTCCCTACGAGTTCTTTTCCGCCGATAGTACCAATAATCTCAAGCCCTTCTTTTTGGTATTTCATCTTTTCAAAGGAAGGTCTGCTTATGACCCAGATCTCATTATTGTTCCTGACTTTTACATATTCGACATCTGGATTGACCCAAAAATTAGTCTGCCCAAATACGGTCTCAGGACGAAGCGTTGCTGCCACGAGAAACAGTTCGCCACATTTGAACTTAAGAAGGGTATATTCAACGATCTCCGCCCTCCCCCCTTTCTGGAGATCTGTCTCGGATGGGTCCACAGCTACAGGACCGCATTCAATACAAGCCGGAGCAAAATAGGGCTTCTGGATCAAGAGCCCTTTCGCCATCAGCTTACGGAACTGCCATTGAATGAATTTTTGATAATCAGGATATATCGTGCATGTGAAACGACGCCAGTCAGCAAGAAAACCAAATCTTTTCCAGTACTGGTTAATATAAACATCATTAAAGAAGTGAACGACTTTGATCGGATCCTCCAGATTATTGATTTCAGATTCTGGACACCCGTTTGCGAACATATACTCGAGGGTCGCCTTATCGCGTGCTTTTATCTTCTTTGCCAGACTAATTGCACCGTTGCCCGTTGCATGGGTTCCAACGGGAAACAAGACATTGTATCCATTCATTCGCATATAACGCGCGATCGCATCTACATACGTATAGCCTCTCAGATGCCCTACATGCAAATATCCAGTTACACCAGGATAAGCGAAGATGATCATAAATTTCGGCCGGTTATCAGGTTCCGACTCATTAATGCCCACATCATACCATCTTTCTTGCCATTTTCGCTCGATATCTGTCAGGTTGTCAATCATGTTATACCTTTGGCACGGTATACGGAAGGATTTAAAAGATATTTTCGATAACAGGTACTGACGGGAGCTCCGCCGACTGGAAATTTCATTTGATCAAAGAATTATCAAGATGTAGACCCCAAATATGTATCTCCAATTCAGCTCACAAAGGACTGTTTCGTTGTCTCATTCACATCAATGAGAATCGGGGGAAGAAAAGCGCTTCGGTTTTCTTGGGATGATTAGTATGACAAAATATGACTTTTGCAACAAACTATAAATATCTTTTTTGTCATAATGTATGACGCCCGTGGTGGGACAGAGGACTGGCGTTCAATGAATGAGGAAAGGATATCGCTCAGGCTAGGCTCAGAGGAACTAAGGGTCCTAGATGAGTTCCTTAAGATGCATCCTGAGTATACGAGCAGATCCCAACTAGCAAGAATCGCACTAAGATCATTCATTGAGGGCAAACACGATGACAAGGCGATCAGATCTCAGGGGACAGAGGTAATGATTAGGGTCCCTCGCTTGGCCCTACGTGTCATCGAGGGGCTTGTTCGGGCGGGTGTCTATAACTCCATATCCGAAGCGATTGAGGAGTGTGTGAGAAGGGAGTTCGTTTCGAAATCGCTCCTCGAAGAAATCAAGAAGAGACTGGATGAAAACGAATGCGAGACCCTGGAAATCGTTCCGGACTCTGGACCTCTCGCGGGGAAATCGAATCAAACTGGGGATGAATAGGCCAGAAGGGATGGGATGCACGGCTTTGTTACTGCAAAGCCATTGGGCCAATCTAAATCATCTCCAGATTTCGGGAAGGAGGCCGATTAAGTATGGATAAGACGATGAAAACTGAGCAAATAATGGCAATGCTCAGCAAAGGGATGATTGAGCCGAGAATTTCAGTCGTGGGATGTGGTGGGGCAGGGAATAACATCGTGAACAGCGTATACTGGAACTGCAAAAATAGCGTTGAAACGATCGCAGTTAATACAGATGAAAAGAAACTACAATCAATTGATGCACATAAAAAAATCCTCATCGGCAAAGATGTAACGTATGGCAAAGGGGCTGGTGGATTTCCTGAAGTCGGAGAATACTGTGCAGAATGTGCTCGAGAGACTCTACGAGAAGTATTGAAGGGCAGCGATATCGTGTTCATCATAGCTGGGATGGGAGGTGGAACTGGCACTGGCGCTGCACCTGTTGTCGCCGAGGTGGCAAAAGAACTGGATGCTGTAACATTTGCTATTGCGATCAACCCGTTTTCCCATGAAAAAGAATGCCGGAAAAAAGCGGTTGAAGGTATCAAAAAGCTCAAAGAAGTTGCCGAGACCACACTAGTTCTAGATAATGACAAGCTTCTCGAAATTGCGGGTGACATACCTGCATGGGAGAGCTTTTCTATCATGGAGCGTAGCATTATCAAGATAATTGAATCGGTATGCACGAAAATCAGTGAATCATTCATAACTCAGATCGCATCAGATATTGAGGAAATGCTTGAGGATATCGATGAAGAAGAAGCTGAAGAACTCTCCCAAAAGAAGATCCCAGAAGCCGAACTGATCCACGCTGCTGTTGGAAACGGATGTGAACCAGACCCATTTGGCAACGCAAATGCCAAATTCGTTTCGAATTGACCGTTTCGTTTGAACAAGGTTTAAACAGGACTGGTCTGCTCGAGATAGTGATGGCCGAGTCACGACTGAATCAATCAAATAAAGGTTCAAGTCTGAGGGGAAAGTGAGCAAGATCTGGAGGAATTAGTGTCTTGGATTGGGTTCAGATTTTGGGAAATGGATGAGTGCTAAAAAAAGAGAAGGAATATTGAAAGAGGAATATTGACGTAGCCACGCGGTTTATTCATTTGTGTCCTTGATTTTCTTGAGGAGACGCGCGTATTCCTCATCGACGAGTTTTTGTATCTCGTTGATCGCTTCTTCTGAAAGATGTCTGAATCTTCCCTGGATCATCAGATATTCTCGAACGGGTTTCCTATTCTTGATCTCTTTCGTCAATGAGTATTTTCCATTCTCTACTTTATAGAGCGGAAAGATCCCAGTCTGTGTTGCAAGTCTCGCGACTTCGATGCTCTTTCTAGGATCAATACGCCAGCCCGGTGTGCACGGAGCTAAGACATGAATGAATTTCGTACCTTTGATGTCTTTCGCCTCTCTCAGCCTCGCAATGAAGTCCTCTGGATACGCAACGTTGACGGTCGCCCCGTATGCGATCCCATTAGCAACGAGCATTTCCATGATCCTCTTCTTTGGAGTTCTGTTCCAACCTTTTCCATCGGCGACTGGGGTTGTCGTCGTCCACGCACCTATCGGAGTGCAACCACTTTTCTGAATCCCAGTATTCATGTATGCTTCATTGTCTAGCATGACATAGATGATGTCTGCATTGCGGTCAACTGCAGCAGAAAGCGCCTGAAGACCGATGTCGACCGTCCCGCCATCGCCAGCCCATCCTACAACATATGCATCCTTGACACCGAGTACATCGAATCCAGCCCTTATACCATCGGCTACGGCCGCTGTGCACTCAAATGCATTGTCAACGACAGGAACTTTCAGGGCATAACTCGGCCAGATACCAAGTATGACGCCACCGCAACCCGCAGGGATATTCAGTACTGTTCGCTTGCCAAGGGCCTTTAAGGTGTAACGAAAGGCAAGCGGAGTCCCACAACCAGGACATGCACTGTGTCCTTTACATACATATTCTTCTTTTGGAATCGTAAATTTGGGGATATCTACCACCTCCCCGTTCCATCTTTTATATTAATCCATTCGACCATCCTATCCACTTTCCCTTCCTTTTTGATCTTGAGGAGGTCTTCAAAGATAAACTCCATGTTCTTCGGCGTAAAGTCTTTACCACCCATCCCACCAACATAGTCTTTGACAAGGACTTCTCCACCTGGGACATAAATTCCGTTCTTCACTTCTGAGTACAATGCGCCGCCGTATCCGAATGTATAGCTCCTATCGAACACGCCGACTACGGGTACCATATCATTGAGTTTCTTTAGCTCCTCAGCCGGGAAGGGTCTAAGGGTCTTGAGTTTGACGACACCGACCTTCTTCCCTCTCTCACGCATCTTATCGGAAACTTCTTTTGCCGTGCCGACTGCAGACCCAGCTAGAACGAGGGCCACTTCTGCATCATCGCAGTTGTAAAATTCTACAAGACCTCCATAGCTCCTGCCGAATCTTCTTTCAAATTCTTTATCGACTTCCACAATTTTCTTCTTCGCTACCTCTTGATCAAGTGCAATCCTATACCTGAATTCTGACCACCAGTCTGGCATTGTGAGACCACCGAATCTCCTTGGATCGTCGAAATCGATTTTCCATTCTGGATCGAATGGCGGGAGAAAATCATCGACTTCATCCTGATCTGGAATATCGACTGCTTCATAGGTGTGGGAAAGAATGAAACCGTCCTCGATGACCATTGAGGGCAACATCACTGACCGATCTTCAGAGATCTTATACGCCATGAGGATCGTGTCGAGTGTTTCTTGATTGTTCTCGCAAAAGAACTGCATCCAACCTGTATCCCGTTCGCTCATCACATCCATATGGTCTCCCCATATGTTCCATGGGGGAGCAAGTGCCCGCGCCACGACCGCCATGACGATCGGTCTTCTCGCACCAACTGCCCAGAACAGCATTTCATGCATCAGGGCGAGACCGTGTGATGACGTCGCGGTGAATGTTCTTGCCCCAGCGTACGAAGCGCCGATGAGCATTGACATTGCGCTATGCTCACTTTCGACCAAAAAATACTTGCCTGAGAGCTCTCCCTTAACATACATTTCCGCTAGTTTCTCAGAAATACTGCTCTGAGGCGTAATTGGGTAAGCGGCAATTACTCCAACTCGAGCTAGCTTAACAGCGTACGCAGCCGCATAATTGGCTGTCATCACTTCTATCATTTTCCCATCTCCTTTTCCATCGTAATCGCATCAGAGGGACATTCGTTAGCGCAAATCCCGCACCCTTTGCAGTGATCGTAATCGACGCTAGGATAATCGCCTTCTTTTTCGACTTCGATGCTTAAATCGGGGCAGAATTTCCAGCAGATGTAGCATCTCGTACATTTCTCCTTGTCGATGACTGGTCTGATCGTCCGCCAGGTACCGGTTTTGTTGTCCTCTGTAGTGAAAAATGTGATCGGTGTAGAGGGTAGATCCTTATATGTCTTCGGCATTTCCACCATTATTACGCCTCCTTGACCATATAATAGGCCTCTTTGGCAGCAGCGACATTTGCTTCTTTTTTGGTCGGGGCAGCTTCCTCGATGCTCTTCAAAACAGAATCGAGTGATATCTTTGGAAAGATTCGCACAAATGCTCCAACGATCGCAGTGTTGACAATTGGAGCGGTTTCGCTCCCGAGTCCGTGCTTCAATGCAATACCAGTGGCATCAACAGTCCACGTCTTGTTGGGCTTGTTGATTCCGAGTTCTTCTTTGCTTCTTATCGTGTTCATCAATATCTCGCCATTTTGCTTCAATCCCTGACATACATCGACGAATTCCATGAGTTTCGGATCAAGAACGATCACATAATCTGGTTCATAGATGCCAGCATGAATTCTGATAGGTTTTTCATCAATTCTGCAGAAAGCTGTTACTGGTGCGCCTCGCCTTTCCACCCCAAAGAATGGAAAAGCTGCAACTCGCATGCCATCTTTGACGGCAGCGCGGGCGAGAATCTCGGAAGCCACAACGGCTCCTTGACCGCCTCGTCCATGAATGCGGATTTCGATCATTTATTACACCAAGGCGGTCAAGTTTCTTTGTGATTATAAGCATTTTCCACATTTTTCATATCCGTGCCATTTATTAGCACTCGTTTTCCGTTGATGTCGATACGGTTTTCACTTTTTTTGAACCGCCCTGAGTTATCACACATCTCATCAAAAAGAAATAATACTATTCTTGCAAATGTTGGGACGATGGTATTCCATAGTCTTTTTTTTAGAGTCTTCGTAAATGCTACAGAAGACGAGAATAAAGTCATTAAAGCCCTGCAATTTGTTTCGGGTACAAAGGAGTTCAAGCGATCATTGTCAACTGGCTATCATGGCAATCCCATCACAATTCTCGAATCAATTCTGAGAAAAAAATCTGAAATTGATGCATTTCTTAATAGACTGAGTCTGGGCGATCTGAAAAAGATTATTGATACATTGGAACGGAGAATGGATGATGAGGGATTTGTCTATTTCAGATTTGATAAGCAGCTCGCATATCACGAACAACTTGTTCTAACGGATGGTGAGGATGTAATCGCTGTCAAGGGAAAAGCAAAAGCTTATCCTAGTACTTACGAGCGCGCGATCAATGCGGCCAGGGAATACTTCGAGTCGTTGATTAAAAAGAAATCATCGAATTCAAGTTCGCAGACTAATTAATATCTCAACCAGTGACTCCATGAATAATACAATAAGGGGTTTCATATTCGATGATGGAACTTCAATTCTGTCTTTGACCCACTGTCGCTAAGAGCTTATATACTTATGAACACATCCAGCCGTGACGCAGGGGTAGCCAAGCCTGGCCAACGGCGCAAGGCTTAGGACCTTGTCCCGAAGGGGTCCGTGCGTTCAAATCGCACCCCCTGCACCTTTTGAATTATACGAAATATTCTGCGTACATTCAGTGTCTTCATTCCTCCAAGTTTGCTTGTGTGAGTGAAAATTCCAAATTCTCATAAATTGAACATTTTTGGTTAAGGAAATGACATTCGTTATGATTCGATATTGGCGAACTGATTCGAATAATATGAATAGTTAAGAAATGGCGCTTGCCTGTGGCATTGTGAGCACAATTTGTGTCAATGAATATGCTGATCATAGGCTACCAAAACGGGGTACTGACGTTTTCATTGTCGGAGGGTCTTATCATCTAGCACTTATCGTAATCGGTCTTTTCAAATTGCACAAAGTGAAGGATTGCAGAGAGATCTCGGCGTTTCTTGTGGACTGTCAGGCATTACTAGGGATATTATAAATCGGATCGCCTTATGCGAGTTTCTATCGCCACTAATAATCGTTCCTTATGCCCTGCAACCAACATACGGTTTACGACATTAAATGAAATATTTCTTTATTTTGAGAGATACTGGCTTTCCGTGTTATTCAGCTCCAGATCAATCGGATCGACAAAATTGTTTCGAGGCAATCTATTTATATCAGAAGCCCCAGAATAATTTTTAATATGATTATGACCGAAAACCCCCCCATTGCTCCAGAGATACTAGCAAAAGTCATCGCAAGCAAGGTCGGCGTGAATGGGCAGATGGCTAAGGAGCTAGCGCTACGTATCCTTAATTACTTCGGTTATGGGGAGGTCGTAATAGATAATATCCTAGATCAGGAAGATCGCCGTCTATTTTACTTCCTGCAAGATCTCAAATTATTGAAGACAAATTGGGAGGAAACAATTCTCCCGAATGGTAGGAGTTGGAGAATCTTTTACTGGGAACTAAATATTGAAGAGATTCTACATGAAGCTCGGAAACTGACCGCCACAAAGGATGAAATTGTCAACATATATGACACACTTCCAGATACAGTTTGGTCTCGAGAACGACCAGAGGTCGCTGTCTAATAATTGGTGATATTTTTCTATATCCGAACGAATACCCCATCGATAGTAATGCATCCTCAGAGGAAGATCCTCATTGTGGTTATTGATGGCATGGGTGACAGGGCTGTCAGAGAACTCAATTGGAGAACACCTTTGCAATGCGCGAAGCGGCCAAATCTTAATTGGTATGCTGAAAACGGTGTGAACGGACTTATAGACATCATCGCTCCGGGCATTAGACCAGGTAGTGACACTTCTCATTTAGCGATATTAGGATATGATCCTTATCAGGTCTACACAGGAAGAGGGCCTTTCGAAGCCGCAGGAATCGGACTGGTCGGGCAAAAAGGGGATATCGCATTCCGCTGCAATTTTGCCACAATTGATCAACAGGGAAATATCGTTGATAGGCGGGCGGGAAGGATAAAGCAACCAGAAACGACAGAACTCATCTCTTCTCTTTCAAATTTGAGAATAGAGGATGTCCAAGTTATTGTTAAGGAGGCGACCGAGCACAGGGCTGTCTTGCTCTTGAGGGGGGAGGGGCTATCGCCATTTGTAACAGATGTGGATCCGCATGAAAGCTCACAGATCCAGGAATGCAAGCCGCTCGTCCCAGAAGCAGCGAAAACCGCAAGGATCGTGAATACTTTTGTTGAAGAATCTAGGAAGATACTGAGGACCCATCCTGTTAATTTGAAGAGGAAAGAGGAAGGAAAACCCGAAGCAAACGTCATTTTGCCTCGAGGGGCTGGCACCTTTCCTGATATCCAGCGGCTAGAAGAAAAATGGGGAGTGTCTGCAGCTTGCGTTGCAGGGGTTTCTCTCGTAAAGGGGATATGCAGGATCTGTGGCATGGAAGTGGCAAATGTTCCAGGTGCCACGGGCGGTATCGATACAAACATGATAGCGAAGGCAGAACGCGTTGCCGAGCTGCTTGAATCAAAAGACCTCGTCCTCCTTAACGTGAAGGCGACTGATATCGCTTCCCATGACGGTGATGCCCGCAAAAAAATCGAAATAATCGAACGGGTCGACTCGATGATAGGTTATCTGAGGACATCCATTCCATCGGATACTGTCGTCGCGATCCTTGCGGATCATTGCTCTCCTGTTGAAATCAGAGATCACAGTGGAGATCCAGTTCCTGTGACAATATATTGTGAGTCCGGAATCAGAGATGCTGTCGAGCAGTTTGATGAACCCTCATTCCTTGAGGGGGGCCTGGGGAGGATCCGCGGAAAAGATCTGATGCCGATCCTTCTTGATAAAGCCAACCGGTCGAAAAAGTTTGGCGCGTAACAGCTTATTGACCAATTCAATCTAGGAATAATTGGAGAGCGATCTCAAATTGAGAAAAAGAATCGGTCGTATTCGCCTATCAATTTACTCCCCTTGAAAGAGGCAAAAATGGAAAATACGAAGTGATTGATAGACATGATTGTGCGATTATGAAATTCTGTTATTGCCCTGATTGTAAGATCCTTAGGCCTAAGAATTGGTACTCACGAGAGAAATGTGAGGTTTGCGGTGCTCAGTGCAAAGTAATTCGTGTCAAGACTACAGTCTTCGGATGGCTATCTTATCTTTTCAGTCTCGTTGCCATTATTCTTTTACTCGATTTCATTGCGCGAGATCACGCTCTTTTTTCATTTCTCAATTTCTTGAAGGCGATTCCATCGGAATTCCTTGTTGCACTGATTTTCGTCTCGATCTTTGCTGCCTTCATTTTCCAGTATCTAGAATTGGCTAAGACTACTAAAGAGGCAAGGGGAATGATCAGGGGGAAATAGCCCATCGGGTGACGAGCTTATTTGACCCATCTGGCCAGAAATCCAGGTAAGAAGGCAAAAAGAGACGAGGTCCGACCCTTCATTCACCGAGACTTCTATGAATGATGCAAACTTGCTTGTTTTCACATCGTCAGTATAATCGGACGACACGACGAATGAGTGGCCGCTACATTTTACACTCCATTGATAATCCAGGTATGCGGGCAATAACCGATCAAGAAGGTGGCAAGCAATTGATTTAAAATAAAGCACTTTTGTATCATTTTCTCCAAGCCCGTTCATCAGAATATGGGCTGAGATGTGAGCGATACTCAGAGACTTGTTTCTGGTGAGGTCAGATGCTTCAAAACTGGAGATGTCAACGGTCGTCATGAGTAATACGTGGTGCGCATTCTCGGTATATCTCTGCAGGTAGTCAGATTGTTCATCTTCAGTCCTGAGCGCAAAATTGGATATTGAAAGGGAAATCATCACGCATACCACAAGAAAGAGCAGGGCGTCAAAGATCAGTGCTTGCGCTTCAACCTTGTGCTTGATTTTACCACACTCCGATTATGACGAGACCCGCACCAACTTTCTCAGATGGATATGAAAGGCTTACGGGGTAGGTGGCGTAGAAAAACGAATCGGGCGCATCAGGGATATCACCATACTTCAAAAGAGTAAGAGTTCTCTCTTGGTTCGTTATATCGACGAGAGTGATGCTATAGCCGTTGGCGCCGCTAGGATCGTAGATCACCGAGGAGAGATTATAGAGTGGAGGAATAACCAGCATTTTATTTTCATTGAAAAATCGGTCATCTGAGAAGAATTGTTCACAAATCCTTTCAGGCGCCCTCTCCATGTCATCTTCCGACTCAGCAAAATCTTCTATACCTGACAAAATGACGCCGGATAGAATGACGATTCCAACCGTTACGATCATCAGACTCAGTAGGACTTCAAAAAAACTCCCGATTGCTTGGGAATCTCTGTTCAATCTCAATACGTTATGCTCTTTGATGGAATAGAAATGATCGTTTTTCAATGATCGCATCATCATTCCCCGACCTTTTTATGATCTAAACCCTGCCTTTTTTTCTTGACACTACAATTATATCTCGTATATCTCGTCAGCATCCGAGGTTTAAGAGCTCGGTAAGAATTGGGCTATAAGACACCTCTCAAATAGTGACCATGAGTGATGGATTTGCACCTTCTTTTGATCTCATCCTTCAATTCTACCCTCTTTTCGTAGAACGCCCTGCCGATGAGCTCGCAAAGTTCAGAATCTCTCCTTCTCAAATCGATTCCAATCGAGTCGATCCCTATTTCCGTAATTTCGTCGAGATAATCAAGAAGGATTAGGTCATCGGAATTGAGAATGTGCGTGAGTCCATGGTTATCGCGGTAGACTTCGAATTTCTTCCCTCGCTCGTCAACCAGTATTCCTTCGGGGATCGTGGGATCTTTCGTCACCATAAGTTCGATTTTTCCGAAAGCAAGAATCTCTAGCCTTCCAAAATAATGCTCTGCAGTTTCTCTTATTTCGTCTCTATTCAATTCAACGGAGAGCGTATACTGATACAATTTTGGAATCGTGAGGCTATTAAAGAAGTTGAGGGAATAATGACCATAAAGTTTCTTATCGGAGTACTTATGAGCCTGCCCCAATGTACATACCATTAGAGACTCCTCATGCGTTTCTGGCACTGCCGTCGAGATTCTCGGCATCATTAGAACAATTTCAATTCCCCGATCCTCACAAAGACGCTTTGCGTCGTTGAACTGTTTGTTCCATTCAAAATAGACTCTCGTGGCATATGGAAGTATCTTCTGGAGCGATTTTAGAGACGAAATATAAAAGGACAATTCGCACTCAGACTTCTCTCTCCGTCTATAAGGTAGATCAAGCTTCGCAAGTCTTTCCTCTGCTCTTTCTGGCTTGAACGGGAACGATTCTATCATTTTTTGAATTTTCGGAAATTCCCGGTCTTTCGTTTTGTAAATAAAATAATCCCCATCTTGTAGATTAAATGGCGGAACCAGAATGTATCCATTGCTACTTTTCCCGATACGCCCCACCTCGAAGCCACCGATTTTCTTTCCGTCTTTGTATAGAGTGATTCCGTCGCCCTTCTGTATCGATTCAGATTTGATTCGGAGGACTCCTCTCATCACCGTGCCTGTGCCGAGTGGTAAACCCCTAGAGTCTGGAAAATCCCTCTGCATTATCTGTTCCTTATCAAGATATCCAGTGGTGAATCCTCGATTGAAAACAGTTTCGAGTAACTCTCTCTCCCTCGCGGTAATGATCTCCTCTTCTCCTTTTTCTATCCGGGCGATTGCGTTTGAATAGATTCTTGATGCCAGATAAACATACACTGGACTTCTCATCCTCCCTTCGATTTTGAAAGCATCGATTCCGATTTTCATTAAGTGTGGTAAATTGTCGATGGCGCAAAGGTCCGCGGTACTCAACATGTAACCTTCCATGTTGCCAATCTTGTACATTTTTCGGCAGGGCTGTGCACACATCCCTCTGTTACCGCTCCGTCCGCCGAGTAAGCTAGAGAAGAGGCACTGACCCGAATACGAATAACACAACGCGCCGTGGACAAAAATCTCGAGTTCTATGTCCGTATCTTCCCTTAATTTTTTCAGTTCGGAGAATGTCAATTCTCTTGCCAAAATCGCTCTACTAATCCCATTGGCCTTTGCCCAAGCGGCACATTCAGGCGAATGGATACCCATCTGCGTTGAGGCATGAATAGGTATTGAAAAATTATCGCTAATCAGCTGCAAAAGCCCTCGATCCTGGATGATAATCGCATCAATGTCGATGGACACGAGAAAGTCGACATGGGAGAGGACGGCGGAGAGCTCCTTTTCTTTGATGAGGGTATTCACAGTTGCAAAGACTTTGACGTTATTGTCATGGGCGATTCGAACCGCAGCTTTCAGTTCTCCAGGAGTAAAGTTCTCTGCCAATCTCCTAGCACCGAATCTTTTTCCGCCGAGATAGACTGCATCAGCACCTCCGAGGATTGCAGCCTTGAGTGAGTCTTTTGAACCAGCAGGTGCTACGAGCTCAGGCACAATCCCACGTATGTCGTTGATTTATAATTCTCTTCCTGCGGTAACCGCGTATTACATTGGACGACATCGCCACTCTAGGACATCGGCGTTTCGGGAATGTTACCTTTCAAATCAAAGGGTTAAATCCTTGGCTAATTAGCTTCATTGTAATGAATAATTGGATGGATGCCTAAACCAAATTACATACGAGGTGTATGAGGCAAGGTGGAAGATTATTTCAGCATATGAGAAACAAATTCTCTCCACATGATGATGCTGGTTTCTGCGAGTACACGAAATCTGAAGGCAGAATTGAAATCAATTGCAGCAAATGTCAAGGCAAGCAGGATCTAAGAGACACTAGATGCTTCAGATCCGTTCTCAGAATTATTTCGAGTGAAGCCAGTGTCACTGAAATTCTTCTAATGGGTGATCAGGACATCTCATACGATAGAACGGTTGTCAAAATTCTCCAGCATATTTCGAAAATAAAAAGTTCATACTGTTCTGCATTTGCGAGTTTCAATCCTGATAGGCGCTGTGCCTCGTGCCATTCAAACCCATGGTCTGTATTCGATCATGTTATCGATCAATTGTCTATTAAGGACCTGAGGCTTCACTTGAACAGCCAGCTTATTAACCGATCTGAAAAATGCCAGGACTGTTCAGAGAGGCTTGAATTTTGGCTTAAGTGTGCAAGTGCGGAAATTGAAGCGATTGAACGAATTGTCGCTAGGGAACTCTTCAAGGTGGTGATAACTGATGGTGAATGTCGTTATCAGACCTTCTAGTTCGAGTCGTCAATTGAGCACTGATCAGCGGGGTACTGCGAAGAAGGGATTCGACAAACTCATCGCTGAGAGGAGTACTCATAGGCCACATTATTCAGGATGTTGGCTGATCAGGAATATTCCCAGAAACGCTAAAAAGATTGAAGACTACGATATTAAAGATGCGCATGTCCAGATTTTCTCTCTGAATGAGGGGATCGAGTACCTTTATCATATTACACCGTGGGAATATGATCTTCCAAACGAACTAACACGAATTGTTCGAAAAACGATCGAACACCTGGCAGAAAATCCGCCGAGAGAGTTCTCCCTTTCCTTCGATGAACTCAACTCGTATATCCAATCAACTTCCCTTCAAGTGATCACATCGCTCACCGATAACGGAATTGCACTTCGACACAAGTATGGAGTAACCAGCGAACAACTGCTAGAACGGCTAGCGGCGGTAGTATCGAGATACACAGTGGGGCTAGGAATCCTTGAAACAATGTTATCGGATGATCACATCGAGGATGTTTACATTGATGCACCAGCCTCTGAAAATCCCATCTACGTTACCCTTAACGGAATTTCTGGGTCGAACAGCATCGTGAGATGTGCCACAAATGTCCTTGCGACAAACTCAGAAATTGAAGGGCTCGTCTCGAGATTCAGGCAATATAGCAGGAGGCCTTTTTCCGAGGCCTTTCCTGTAATGGAGATCGATGTCGCTGGTTTTGATACTCGCGCGACCGTAATCGGTCCCCCATTGAGCCCTATGGGCACTGCGATCGCCCTGAGAAGACACTCACGGCTTCCATGGACACTGCCTAAGCTCGCGTTTAACGAGACAGTTGATTGTTTCGTCGCTGCTCTCATCTCTTTTTTGATAGATGGTCGTGCGACGATATTGATCTGTGGACCCCGGGGAGCAGGAAAATCTGCTTTGTTGGGCGCAACGCTATTCGAACTTCCAAGAACTCAGAGGATTATCGCGATCGAGGATACACCAGAATTACCGATAAGGAAGCTCCAGCAGCTTGGCTACAAGATCCAGTCAATACTTGTCGAAAATGAAATCGGTGTTGAAAGAGAAGAAAAGACTGACGAAGCACTCCGTGTTTCGTTGAGACTCGGTGAATCTGCAATTGTTCTAGGAGAGGTGCGCGGGAAAGAGGCTATTACACTCTACGAAAGTATGCGGACTGGAAAAGCAGGATCTTCCGTTCTTGGGACGATACATGGCGAATCGGCGAGGTCTGTCTACGAGCGCATCGTTCACGATATGGGCATTCCAAAGGAAGCGTTTGCTGCAACGGATATTGTTATTACAATCGGTTTGTACCGGCCTCATGGATCTTCAAAGCAGATGCGCAAGGTCATTGAATTGACTGAACTCGAGAAAGACGGCAATCCTGGTGAATTCCGGCCGCTCATTGAATTCGACCATCATACTGGAAAGTTCAACGTGCATTCAATCCAGGATGCAAGTATTATCAAAAAAATCGCAAAATCATGGAATCTTAGCTGTGAGGAGGCATGGGCGAACATTCTGGCGAGGGCGAAAATGCGGGAAGTTCTTCTCGAATTTGCTCAGAAAGGTAGGAGGGAATGTCTCGAAGCCGAGTGGGTTGCGAGAACAAATGAATTTCTTTGGCAACGGATGGAGCTAGGAGCGATTGATCACGAGTTGATTGTCAATGAATTCGAAAGCTGGGTTGAGAGGAGGTTGGGAGTTGGTGAATTCTCTTGAAAATGTTTACATTGCACTCGTCAAGAAAGTAAACAAGGTGCAACCTCCTCAATATTTCAAGAAGCGCGCTAGAAGTTTGATCTCACGTCAATCGAGACAGTGGCTGCAACTCCACGGGGTAGATGAAGATGACGTCATCTCCGCTTCATGGGTAATACTCATCGTTTCCTTATCAACCACGCTGGTGATTTCCTTAACGTCATTCTTTCTCATAGGGAGTATTAAAGTGACCCTGATATGGATTGCATCGCTCCTTTTCACAATCATTTTCGCATCATTGATTCTCAGCCTACCAGACCGATTTGTCAGCCGTGAAGAAAGAATGCTATTTCGGGACTCTCCCGCAGTCATCGGCTGTATGTCGATGAGTATCCAATTTGATCAATCGATTGAAAGGGCGATCATATTCACGGCTAATCATCTAAAATGTCCGCTTTCCGAAAAGCTCTCTTCTGCATTGTGGGGGGTGATAACAAGGTCGAGGACAAACGTAATCTCGAGCTTACTCCAGATCGCCTCATCTCTTTCAAACATGAACGATGGATTACGACAGGCACTACATTTGATTATTTCTTCTTCATGTGAAAAAACAAAAGAAGGCATAACTCGTGTTCTCGACAAGGCCAATTCCATTGTCATTAACGGAATCAAAGAGGGCGTTGAGAAATACGTTGTTTCTCTGACTGTGCCAACGTTGGTTCTTTTCGCGCTCGGCGTTTTGTTGCCAGTCATGATCCTGTCTTTCTTCCCGCTATTGATTTTCCAGAGCCATTATTCATTAGCGTCTTCTAGTAATATTATCGGAATCACCTCATCAGCGGAACCAACAGGCGCCTATGTTCTGTTATTGGTCATCTTGCCCGCATTGACGTTTCTTTTTGCAAATTCAATCCTGTCAAGAAACCCAATGAATGATCAACAGAAAAGCCAAGTTGGCATTGGACGAGTTGAATTGCTTATGTTGTTGTCTGTCGCTTTTGCTGTATTCGTTCTCTTCTTTTTTGATCTCGCTCGAAGCCAACCGTATGTGGTTTTGTTAGTATTATCGATCCCATTGCCGATCTATTTCGCTTTTAAATTAAGAAGTGATCATTTATTAAGAAAACGCAACAGGGAAAATGAAAGAGAGTTTATAACAGCACTTTACCAAGTAGGAAATAGGATGATTACTGGTGGGAGCCTTGAAATCTCTTTGAAGGAATGTATAGAATCGAGATTCGGCTCGCCCTTTGCTGAGTTCGCCAAAAGGGTAATTCATAGATCAAAAATGATGAGGAGGAACATTGAGCATGTGGTTGTTGAGGAGACTGCAGTATTATCAATTTCGCCGCTGATCAAAGGAGCAATGCAGATTGTTGCGAGGTGCGCAAATCGCGACACACAAGGGGCAGGCCAGCTAGCGGTGAATTTAGCACAATACCTCAGTGATCTCAAATCATGTGAGTTAAAAATTGAGGAGCGGCTGTGTGGAGTCGTGGATATGATGAGGTCTACATGCATCTTCTTCGCTCCAGTCGTCTTAGGTATGACTTGCAGCATTTTCTCCGCAGTGGATGTTTATGGGCCAATTGCCGCGAATATGCTTAATACAAATATTTTGATCGCTGGGATCTATTTACTCGAACTGACTTTCACGATTACCTATTTTACGGTATTTCTTCTGGGCGATAGAAGTTGGAATGAGGTTCTCTTTCAATTTGGCAGGAGGATGCCTCTTTCGATGGTCGTATTTATTGGAACATCACTCCTCACTCGGATCTGGTTGGCTCGATTTCTCTGACAATGAATAGTTCGTTATCATCTTTGTAGAAAAGGTCAACGGCAATTTCCTCCTCCGTGTCTGGTGACATCGTGGACTCAATTAGATTCTTGACCTCGTCGCGTAGTACAATATCGATGGCCATGCCAGATCCTGTGAATGTGGCACGTGCTTTTCTGTCATCGACGACCAAAATATTCCCCTTTCCGAGGGTACAAGAGGATGAGAACTGGATCCCATCAATAATGCACGAGAGCGGCCTTTTTGTACCAGTATGAACAACAGCCGAGATCTTCCCATTGACCTTTTGTCGACCAATCCTACCCATCTTATATCCTACTACGACATAAGGCCCCAGATGTCCGTGAAATCTTTTTAGGATCCGCAGCTCCTCTGGAAGTTCGATCATTGAACCTGAGTAATTACTCTTCTTTATCAAATTTCCTCCGTATCATCTTTTTAATTGATTTTTTCGTTGTTTACGCAATTATAGCAAAATTTTAACCCTAAATTATTGTCGTTTCGTGCATATTCCCAAGAAATCAAATATCCCTCGTTCAAAAATCATAAAAATCATCTAGAAACGGGGAGTGCTTCGTCGAGAAATGAAATCATTCGATTCGAGAAGTTCCATTCGCTGACCAATTCTCCGGGAAAGGTCAATCATCATATCTCTAATCCTTGATATCCCCTCAGTCATGAATCTCAAATACTTGAACGCAAAGAGAATCGAAATTGTCGTTCTCATCCTATTCTCACTTTGGTTTCTTCTCATACTTATCTCACCATTTCTTGTACAGAGAAATACTGTTAATGATCTGAGCGGACTTGTCGGCCAGATTGATAACTCCGAAGCCATTGAAAAGATGAACGCTCTGCCGCGAATCATATACACAATTGGTGATATTTACTGCCATCAGAAATCAGATCGATCCTTTTTTATGAATGGGAATCAGATGCCCTTTTGTGCAAGAGATGTCGGGATCTTTTCCGGTCTCATTTTTGGGATGCTTATCGTCCTCTTGGCCCCAAAGATAAGAATCAGCGCTATCACTTTTGTTCTGATGTTCATTCCGCTTGTGATTGACGGCACGTTACAACTTTTCACATCCTATGAATCAACGAACCCGGTGCGGGTTTTCACAGGGATCTTGGCAGGAATCGCTGTCGCCATGCTTTTGTCATTGTTGATTCGAGAGCTATTTCCCGATTGGGGAAAAAATGAAACGAAATTGAGCGAAGACCATTAGACAACAGTGTCAAGTCGACCCTGCATCGGCTGTTAATGAATGAAGGAAATGTACTAGGATTGTAATTCCTTTGGACGTGTGCAAAATGTCATTTCGCAGACGATCGACGGCATTCATCAAAGTCCGTGACGAATTTTATCCAACATGAACCGTGGTGTGACCGCTTTCCTGCTGAAACGGTCATAAAAAGGAATAAAATATATATATGGGCCGTTTCATTCGAGTGAGCGACAAAACCCATATCTTTTGAGCAGGATTGATTTTGGAAGGTGCAGTTCGATGGAAAATGAGCAACTTAAGAAAGGTACAACGACTATTGGAATCGTTAACGCCGAAGGAGTCGTGTTGGCGTCTGAACACAGAGCGACGATGGGCAATATGATCGCTCATAAGGAAGTTCAAAAAGTTTTCAAGATTGATGATAATTTAGGTCTAACGGTCGCTGGTCTCGTCGGTGACGCTCAGCTATTGGCGAGATTCCTCCGTGCAGAGGTTGAACTCTATAAGCTGAAGAGGGGTATTCCAATATCTGTGAAGTCCGCAGCAACGCTTCTTTCAAATATACTGAGGAGTGGTGGAGGCATCGCTGGTTATTATTACGTTGGCTTGATTATTGGCGGCATCGATAGGACAGGCGGACATGTGTTCGGGATCGACGCTGCGGGTGGCTCGATCAGGGATGATTATGTCTCCGTTGGATCAGGATCTCCTTTTGCTTATGGGGTTCTTGAGGATTATTATCGAAAAAACCTTTCGATGAGTGAGTCGATCGATCTCGCAATCAGGGCGCTCAATGCAGCGATGAAGCGTGACTCGGCGAGTGGCGATGGTATGACGATCGTTACCATCGGAAAAGACGGATACAAAGAAGTGCCCGCCGAGGAAGTGAAGGACCGGATGAAACGGATGGGGATCGAGGCCTGATTGTTGTAGCATTAGCGTCTCCCTACTCGCTTTCAAACCCAGCAATTCGAAGTGTGACATGATCATGAGCATGGACAAAATACTTGAGGAAATAAGAGAGCAGGTCAGGAAGATTGTTCCCCCAGAGATTAATATTACCTCAGTCGACCTTGAGGGACCTGTTGTCGTTGTTTACACGAGGGATATGGAGACCTTCGCATCGAATAACGAAATAGTGAAACAGCTCGCTCAAGCGCTGCGCAGAAGGGTCGCTATTAGGCCTGATCCCACGATGTTGGCAGATCCAGAGAGTGTGGAACAGAAAATTCGTCAGATCATCCCTCCGGAAGCGCAGGTGACAGATATCTATTTTGAACATGATACAGGTGAAGTCACCATAGAAGCGGGTGCACCAGGTCTCGTCATTGGAAAACACGGTGCATTACTTAATGAGATAAAGAAAGAAGTTGGTTGGGCGCCAAAGGTCGTCAGGGCTCCGCCAATCCCATCAAAAACTGTTTCCGAAATACGTTATTACCTTCGCCATATCCATGATCAGCGAAGAGAATTTCTCAAGAAAGTTGGAAGACGGCTGATGAGGACCCGCATTGAAGGAGATACATGGATCCGAATTACTGCGTTGGGTGGGTTCAGAGAAGTCGGAAGGAGCGCAATCTTGCTCTCTACAAAGGAAAGTAAGATTCTCATTGATTGTGGTGTTGATGTCTCAGATCCGAACAACGGTTCTCCGTATTTTAACGTTCCAGAAATTCAGCCATTGGAATCAATTGATTGTGTGGTGATTACGCATGCCCACTTGGATCACTGCGGCTTGCTGCCAGCACTCTACAAGTATGGTTACGACGGTCCAGTTTATTGCACCCCACCTACAAGGGATTTGATGTCGCTTCTACAACTCGATTACATTAAAGTCTCATTTGGGGAAGGGAAAAAGAGCCCCTATGATTCCTCTCACATCCGTGATGTCGTTGCACACTGCATTCCTCTGAAATATGGTGAAACGACTGATATCGCACCAGATGTCAGGTTAACATTCCAAAATGCTGGACATATCCTTGGATCCGCGGTTTCACACTTCCACATTGGTGATGGATTGTACAATATTGCCTTTACTGGCGATATGAAGTTTGAACGTACATGGCTGTTTAACGCGACCGTAAACAAATTCCCGAGACTCGAAACCTTAGTCATCGAATCGACATACGGAGGCCACCATGACATGCAGCCATCTAGAGCGGAGGCTGCTAATCAGCTGAAAGGAATCGTTGAGCGCACATTATCTAAAGGTGGTAAAGTTCTCATTCCTGTCTTTGCTGTCGGTCGTTCTCAGGAAGTTATGCTTGTATTGGAGGAACTAATGAGGACTTCGAAGGTTCCAACTGTACCGGTCTATCTTGATGGAATGATATGGGAAGCGACCGCCATACATACGGCGTATCCCGAGTATCTCAACAGCCAACTACGTACACAGATATTCCAAATGGGTCAGAATCCGTTCCTCTCAGATATCTTCAAGCGGGTTGACAGCAACGAGATGCGGGAAAAGATCAGTCATGATCCAGATCCGTGCATCGTGCTCGCAACAGGAGGTATGATGAATGGTGGTCCAGTCATTGAGTATTTCAAAGCATGGGCCGATGACCCAAAGAGTTCATTGGTCTTTGTAGGTTACCAAGCGGAGGGCACCCTAGGGAGAAAGATTCAGAAAGGATGGACAGACCTGACTTTGACAGAGAGGGGCAAGCCGATTAATCTCCAACTGAAGATGGCCGTTGAAACTGTTGATGGCTTCTCTGGACACTCTGATCGAAGGCAGCTGATCAATTATATCTCTTCATTAGAACCCAAGCCTGAGAGGATTATCATATGCCATGGTGAAGAACACAAGTGCATTGATCTAGCAAGTGCACTCTATAAGAAGTTCAACGTTGAGACGAGAGCTCCGATGAACCTGGAAACAGTTAGGTTGAAATGATTATTCGATTCCGGGAATTCTGGTCTCTCTTCCCTTTTCTCCTAGTAAAACAACTCTACTATCTTCTTTCTCCATGAGGATTTCAAGACCAAGCAGGTTTCCTAGTCTTGTCCCGAAGTCCCTTATAGATGCATGGGATGGCATGTTGGTGAGGCTCATTCTTTGCCTTGATTGCCCGACGAACATGTACCCTTTTGGCTCGATGAACATTGGATCGGCAATCTCATCGAGTCTTGCGTATTCTTCCTCCCATCCCAGATTCCAATCCTGGACGAGTGTGTGGCGAATGACTGTTCGTGTGTTTAATGACGGGAGCAATTCAAGTGTCGCCATGAGCCGCTCCCACCCATCGGGAATCTTTGGAACGCAGAGCCTCCTGTAGATATCTTCATTTGGTGCGGCGACGGTGACATAGAGCTGTGTCGGTAAAGGATCCAGTTCCTCAAGAACTTCCGGTTTTGTCCCATTTGTGACGAGAAAAGTCGTTAGTCCCCTCCTATGACACACCTCGATGAATTCACTGAGGAAAGGATACAGCGTAGGCTCACCAGCAAGGGAGATTGCGACGTGTTTAGGTTCCCGTGCTTCCTTCCACCGATTGATTTCACACCTCTTGTCCCCTTTGAATCCAGATACGAGATATTTCTGTTGTTCAATCAAGGCGTCAAGCATTTCTTCTGGTTCACACCATGAATCTGGAAGTGATTCGAAACCCTGAACCCGCCAGCAAAAAAGACAGTTTTGGGTGCACATGTTTACGACTGGTGTCATCTGTAGACACCGGTGAGATTTAATTCCATAGAATTCCTGCTTATAACAAAATCTATTACGCAATAAACTCTCTTTCACCCAATGGCATAGTTTTACAGCAGCATGCCAGTGGTACACCTTGTACTGCTGCTTTTCGAGGATCGCGAAAAGTTCTGATCTCATTTTCTTCATGCAACTGATGTTCTCAATATTCAAAAAGGCTACGCTGCCGTGTTGGCTGATCTTCGGTGGATTGTTCATCTTCAGCCGAACGATCGCTGGCAATGTATGAAGCTTCAATTTCGATCTCTCTGATAGGTCTCTTTTCAATATCGGTAACCTTCTGAATCTCTGTCAATAAATGTCTGATCTTGTTCGAGTCTATCTTCTCATTTAAGAGGAAGGCCAATTCTTCCGCATCGAGTCCCAATTCAATGGCAATTCTTATTACGAACTCCCTGTCGTTTTCAGAAACATATTGAATATAGGGTAACAGTTCATCTCTCGCTGTCGATGCGGAGCAGTGGCACAGCGCTCCTAATTTTGCTGATATATTGTCTCTTATTGTTCTCAAGCTCCTCGAACGAGACATTTTCATCAGATAGAGCGGGAATCGGTATTTCGCGAATTCTTTGTATTTTCTCTTCTTTGAAGCACAGACACCGTAGGTCATCAGATCAATCGCATAGGACCAGAAACCGTAATACTGTCTCTTTCTAACCCTTCCCAAGAAAACGTCTGATCTTGACAAAATGTGATAAGCATGATAAAGATCATTATGATCTCTGTACTCAAGCGGGATGTTTTCATCGATCCAAAGCATTACATAATCAGGAGCTTCATTCACTTCCATGAAAACCGATCTCGCCCTATCAGGATTAGTGCCATGAAGTATCTCAACCAAAAGATCGTACATGGATTTCATGATCTGTCTTTCATTTAAGATTGCAACGTTTTTTTCTTTGACTTCCGTCCTGCCGAGCGCGACTGCTTGCAAGTCTCGAATCGCGGATCGAAGATCTCCGTTTGCATTGCTTGCTATCAACTCAAGGGCTTTTTCATCAATTCTCAACCCACGATCCTTCATGATTTTCTTGAGGACTGATTTTATCGAATTTGGATGGAGGCGATTGAATTTGATCTGCTTTGTTTCCGATTTGATTATCCCGCTCCTCTTACTCAACGCATAAAAATCATTGACAATTAGGATGACTGGCTGTTTGGTCGCTTTAATAAGTTCGACGATAGCAGGTATTCCTCCATAATCTTCCTTGCCGAAGATATTGTCTGCTTCGTCGAGTACAATAAGTTTTAAACATCCTTCTTTAGACGAGAGAAATTCCCCATCATCTGTAAAAGTATCTGTCATTGCACCTCTGAGCGCAATCTTTCGAATCGCTTCTGCGTTGCGCTGATCAGATGCGTTCATTTCAATGATGCCCCATCCAAAATCATTTGCAACGGCGAGAGCAGCGCTCGTCTTCCCCGTCCCTGGGCTACCGATCAGTACGGCAGCTTTTTTCTTTGGATGGCCGTTTTCCCAATCAAGCGCCCATTCCTTCAGCTCTTGTATCGCTTTGGGGTTACCAACGATATCATCCAGTGTTCTAGGCCTGTAGATTTCAGTCCAATCGCCACTATCTTTATTTGTGCTCATGATTGCCAAATAAAAATAGACAAATAGTATTTAATAAAGATCACCAGGGGGTCGAAAATATTCAGCTTCGTATTGCAATTAATTCGGGCTTGATAACTAATTAGAACAAATAAATGCAAATATAACGCAAATTGCTTAACAAAATAAGACTAGATCTATTATGTTAAGAGAAAAAAGTGTGGTTCTTATAGAGCAAGGATGTAACGCACTGCAACACCAAGAAATTGGAGCATTTTTTGGGCATTTTTAATTGAACACACGGACGGGACCTGTTCTGTGAACGGGATTCAACTTTTAATTTCTTGAAACACCCTGAATTGCGTTCGGCTCGTTTTGAATTCTCTCTCATAGTTTATTTAGATTTGATGATTAATTATGCATTCTTTAATTATTAAGATAGTTGCGTTACGAGATTAATAATTATCGAATAATTAATAATCATAGATTTGCAACTCTCAAATATCTGACAAGAATTAGAGAAAATTTCGGTAACGCCAGCTGAACCGGAAAATTCATGGATTTTCAACTTCATGGAAAAAATACTCAGTTTCTCCGTAAATCAACACTTCTCAATAAAGGGATAGTTCCAAAGTCTATTTGTGCAACACGAAAAGGAATAGTAAGCTTCTCTTTAGCCTCAAGGGAGTCAATGAATTAAATTATCACTTTAGTGGTGTTAATTATCAAATTGATTTAAATATCGTTAATTCTCAGGATTAGAATATTACAAGCACATAAAGGACGCAGCATAAAAAGGGATGAAGTAAATTGTTGAACAAAAATGTGCAATTTAGTCAACGACGGTCTCCCGAATATCAACCAAAAACGATAGTTTTTCGCATAATTCTCCCCCACTTGAGCACAAAGAGTGCAAAAAAATAAAATCAAAGAAATTGAGAGGACGAATTGACGAATGTAGTGCGGAAGAAATCATTGAGGGAGCTTGCAAACTTGCCGCTTGTCTCGAACGAAGCTGCGGTCCTCAATAATACTCTGGACGGCGTTAAAGAGGTTTGCAGGCACGATCGGAACGTGCGATCCCTTTATCAAACGTCCGTCCCACCGCAGGTAGCCAGCGTAGATAGGATTCTTGAGTATCCGGCTGATAGACCAAATAGTCCAACGGCCACCTCGTCTGGTTGCAATTTCATGCCTATTGAGTCGCCACGCAATCTCGCGCATTTTCTCCCCCCTAAGATAACTTTGGAAAATATCTAAAACAATCCCGGCCTCATCATCTACAACAGTCAGTTGTCCGTCCACAAATCTGTAGCCAAAAGGCGGATAAAAACCGAGCAGACCCTTGCCCGACTCAGCTTTCTGAGCCATACCCATATAAGTCCTCTCCCCGATCTGTTCGCTCTCCAATTGGGCGATTCTCTGGATGATGTCAACAACAAAACGTCCGACGGCATTTGATGTATCAAAAGATTCCTGCATGCTAGCAAATTTCTTACCCCATTTCTCAAGAGTCTCCATCATAATCATGAAATTCTTGCTGTTTCTATGAATTCGATCCATTTTCAAAACGAGGATCATGTCCCATTTATCCTTTTCCTGCATCATTCTCTGATAAGCTGGTCTGCGAGTGTTTCTTCCGCTATGTCCATCATCGCAATAGATATCCGCAATTTCCCATCCTTGGGCTTCGCAATACGCGATCAGCCTCTCTTTCTGAGCATCGAGTGAAAAACCTTCCTTTGCCTGGTCTTCAGTGGAAACTCTAATGTAAATCGCCACCCTAGTCAATCACAATTCCCTCCCCTTTAATGCGAATGAGATTACGCCCGCTCTTTTCATTACGGAGTTTTCTTCGAATCTGCTTCATCTCCTGGACGGCATTGTAGAGCTCTAAGGAAATACATGCCTGGTGCGGAGCCTTGATGACAAAATTATCCCATTTCATGAACCCGCAATAGAGGGGATTTGAAAGGATTTTCCCAATTGTTCCTTTCTTCCATTTTCCGCCTTTCTTCGTTGGCACACCCTTAGCATTGAGCCTTTCAGAAATTTCGTTCAGACTCAGTCCTGCTAAATACCATTCGAAAATCCTTTTGATTACCTGTTGCTCTGTTTCAATCGGGATAAGTGTTCCATTCTGATAGTTGAACCCATATGGTATTCCAAAACCCAGGTATCCTCTTCCCTTTCTTGCTTTCTGGGTCATGCCTATCTTAACTCGTTCTCCGATCTGCTCGCTCTCCAATTGAGCAATGCGCTGGATTATATCCATGACAAATCGTCCTATAGCACTCGTTGTATCGAAGGACTCCTGCATGGAATTGAACTCCTTCCCCCATCTCCTGAGATCCTCCATCATTGTCGCAAAATTCTTGCTGTTACGGTGTATCCTGTCCATCTTTAGAACGACAATAACGTCCCATTTATCCTTTTCCTGCATCATTTTTTGATATGAAGGGCGTTTGACATCTCGGCCACTATAGCCACTATCAACATATTCACCGGCAATCTCCCATCCGCGAGCTTTGCAATAAGAATGCAATCGTTTGAGTTGGGCGGGTATGCTGAAACCTTCCTTCGCCTGGTCTTCGGTTGATACCCTAACATAGAGTGCAGCTCTCAGCTACATCCTCTCCAGCATTGTTGAATTTAATATCTGGATAGGATGCTCCCATCCACATTATCTGACAACTGTCAGACATATATTACTGTGCGATATAAGAATTTGTCGAGGTACTGCCCGATAATGTGTAATTCATTGAACGCAATTTTGTTAATAGATATCGTTACAAGCTTTCTGATTTAATGTCTGAGCAATAAGTTTGATTAAATAATCATTGAACGATTTATCGCCCATTGAACGAGGAAGAGCTCAAGGCCAGGATTGCAGAATTGAGGCAGGAATTCGGAAACCTATTAGACGACGAGGCACTCAGAAGATTGATTTTGGATGAAGAAGGTCTACTAATAATGAATATGAAATGTGTGTCCGACCTGAGAGACCGCGAAGAAGCATCGGTTGAAGCAATAGTCAGTAGAATCTTCGGCATAAGAGAATTCAAGAAATCAGATGGATCAAATGGCAGAGTGAGGAATATAGAGATTGAAGACGGGACAGGTGGAGCTCGTCTTGTGCTCTGGGATGATGATGTCGACCTGCCGGAAAGAATTGGAATAAAGGTTGGCACAAAATTAAAGTTGATCAATTGTTTCGTGAAGATCTCAGATTTTGGAATCGATATTATGCGGGGGAGGAGGGGCAGAATAGAGATAGAAAATTAATAAATATACGCATTTTTTATCTTTAATTGCGATACGAACTAAATAAAATTTGGAAATCTCATTTCAATTCGCCATTGAAGATTTCTTCCTGAATGAATCGAGGCAATTTGCTGGAATTTATCAAGAAAATGAAATATGATAAAAAGGAGCAAAAGGGTTTGAGAAGTTCACGTTCTCTTTCTGCGGGTAAACACAAGGATGACGACGATGAATGCAGCTGCGATCACGATTGCAATCACAAGGAGAGCGGCCCAGTTAGACAAGCCACCAGATCCCCCACCGGTCACCTCATCAGAAATCGACGCCTCGTAACTTTCGATTTGCTCAAGTTGCGACTCGGCCATCTCTGGCTCAGCCAAAGTTGCCTCAACTTCTGTGCCCTGGAAAGGATCATATGGGATTTCTGATGGCATCTCGATAAAGCTTAGTTCCGTTGTTGCCTTGGCTAGGAATTTGATCCCAGTAGAGTAATAAATTCTCTCGCGACCATCATTAACCTTGATGACGTAGACCTCTATTGTTCCGAAATTCCCTAACTGGATGTTCCTTTTTTCTATGCAATGCAGTTCCAGGTGGATGGGAACTTCGAAGCTCTCTATAACTCCGTCGTGAATATTGACATCTCCATCCTCAATCGTGAGCTTGTCAAATTCTATAGGGAAGTCCGCGATACCCGTTCTTTCCACGAATTCCTCCGAGAAGATCTCCTCCTCTACCTCATCTGGCAACCCTTGGATATCTAGGAACCCGTCTATTGTACCAGAAACGACTGCGGTCGAATCAACCGACCAGCTATCACCTGTGTCGAATGGGAACTGGTAGATGTCAAGATATGGTCCGAATTCTATGTCAATGTTGGCATTCAGATTGAATCGAACTGAAATATCATAGTTGTCGTAACTGATGGTCACGTTGCTGCCCTCTGCCTCCAAGGAGGGAATATTTTTGGCTTCGAGATCAATTATTGAACTGCTCTTGATCTGCCAGTCTATGGTCTTGATTGCTAACGTCTCTTTGTCCAGGGTTAGTTCTCCCATAGAAAAAATGGCGAAATCCTCGTCAAAATCGAGACTTATTTCCTTATGCTGTTTAGGCACACCTGGCATTCCTGACAAAATCCAAATTGCTGGGTTTCCAACATCATAAGTCCCAGCAGATGGCAGACTGCCCTCGACAGCGATATGCAATTCAGATGCCATCTTGGCACCCACCTTTATTGTTACCAGGTATTCGGTGTTTGTGACATCAGTCACTTCCCAAAGAACCCAAAAGCCACCAGTGCCTTCCACATCGAACCTTGTCAGGGTCACGTTCGCTTGCGATAGAAGATCTTCGAGATCGGATTGAACATCCTGCAAATCTGGAGTGAAATTGTATTCCGATCCAATCGCCCATCTGTCCCCTTCTTGCCACTCTGGGGCTTCAGCTTGCGCGGATACGACCGACGGCACCGAAACAGAGAGAACACAGACGAGAGCCACGAAAATCGAAATTTCAATAAAACGCTGTTTCATCTGACTCCTCCCAGCTGTTTTGAATCAATTACTTGGTCTGTATTAGAACCTTTCGGGTTTGTTATTAAAAAAGAAAATAAGAAAAAGAGAAATGTGGGATCTATTCTCTTACATCATTCCCGGACCCATGGGTCCGCCTGGCATTTCCCCGTACTGTCCCCCTGGTCCGCCCTCAGGTGGTGCAGTTCTCTTCGCAGCGATGACGTCATCGATTCTAAGTATCATGCCTGCGACTTCGGCCGATGATTTGATCGCTTGTGTTTTGACTCTTAGCGGTTCGATGACGTTCTGCTCGAGCATGTTGGATGGCTCGGTGCTATTCAAATCAACTCCAAAGTATTGCGATCCCTTTTTGTTGCTCTTGTGTACGCTCTTTAGTTTGAGAACAACATCAATTGCGTCGTGACCAGCGTTTTCTGCCAGTACCCACGGAATGATTTCCAGCGCGTCAGCGAAAGCTTCAATAGCCAATTGCTCGCGGCCCCCAATGGAGGAGGCGTAATTGGCTAGATGCAATGCAACCTCGATTTCAGGAGCTCCGCCGCCAGCGACAGCCTTTCCGTCCTCGAGCGTCACTCCGACAACACGAAGCGCATCGTGCAGGGACCTCTCCACTTCGTCGATGACATGTTCAGTTCCACCGCGAATGATGATGGAGACAGACTTTGGGTTTTTGCAGCCCGTGATGAAAGTCATATCTTCTTCGCCAACTTTTCTCTGCTCAACAAGTTCAGCAGTCCCAAGGTCAGAAGCCTCCAGTTGGTCAAGGTTGCCAACGATATTTCCACCAGTTGCTTTTGCTAGTTTGTCCATATCGGACTCCTTGACTCTTCGAACTGCGTAGATCTCCGCTTTGGCAAGATAGTGCTGCACGAGATCGTCGATTCCTTTTTGGCAGAAAACCACGTTCGCACCAGATGCCTTGATCTTCTCGACCATTTTCTTCAACGACGCTTCTTCTTCATCGAGGAATTTCTGCATCGATTCAGGATCACTTATCTGGATTTTTGCCTCAACCTCGGTCTTCTTGATCTCAAGTGCCGCGCTCAACAAAGCGATTTTCGGATTCTTAACGGACTTTGGCATCCGGGGATGAACACGTTCCTTATCAATGACGATTCCCCTGATCAGCTCAGTATCGGCAATCGAGCCGCCGACTTTCTTAGCGACCTTGATATTATCGATATCGACAACGGTCTTTCCATCACGGTTTTCCGCGACCGCTTTGACGGCCTGAACGGCTAATTGAGCGAGCTTTTCCTTTTGACCACCAACGCTCTTACCCATCATTGCCGTACTTGCGATCTTCATGAGCAGCTCTTCATTATCGGCCTTAACATCGATTGCAATCTTCTCTAATGTATTAACGGCCTCTGCTGCAGCCATCCTATATCCATTCACAACGATTGTTGGATGGACCTTCTGGTCGAGCAATGCTTCTGCTTTTTTCAACAGTTCACCTGCGAGGATGACTGAGGTTGTTGTGCCATCCCCGCACTCCGAATCCTGCGTTTTCGCAACCTCAACAACCATTTTCGCAGCTGGATGCTGGACGTCCATTTCCTTAAGAATCGTCACACCGTCGTTAGTGACGACGATGTCGCCCATCGAGTCAACGAGCATTTTATCCATGCCTTTCGGCCCAAGGGTCGATCGAACTGAATCGGCAACTGCGCGTGCAGCAGCAATATTATTTGACTGTGCTTCGCGGTTCCGACTTCTTTCCGTACCTTCTCTGAGTACGATGATCGGTTGACCCTGTCCCATAGAATATGCCATTAAATAGCCTCCTGTGCGGCGGTATTTTGGTACTTCTATATGAAGTATTGCATTGATGAGTGAGTTTCTGGGAGTGCTTCGACAGGAGTTCGATGCCGTTAGTTTCAGTATAGAACGATTGATCCAGTATGTTTTTTATTGAATGCTGATTAATCCCTCAGTTCAGCCAACATCTTATCGAGAATGAATCAAGAGTTGAATCTAGAATGCCCTTTCAAAGTGGATTTGATTTTTCTTGCAAAGCCCGAAAATTTCCCGTTGAATTCTCTGATAGAAGGAATTTGAACGTGCTTTATTAAGGAACTCCTCTTTAAAATGAGAATCCTCCATCAAATCACATGAAATAAGTGTTTCCATCATATCCGGTCTCAAACGCAACTTGTCAACCATAACGCGTTTAGTGCCTGTCGACGCAATCTCCGAGATGAGGGCCCCTAGGCGATCTTCTGTGACAATAGGTAGTATCGGTCCGATCATGGCATAGGTGTCGATCTCTAATTCCGATAGCTTCTTTAAAGTCTCAATTCTTTTGGACGGTGGAGGGGCATGCGGTTCGAACTGACTTGCAAAATCATCATCGATTGTCGTAATTGTGATCCCCGCCTCAGCACCGCACATTCTAGAAATTAAATCCGCATCCCTTAATATAAGGTCAGATTTGGTCAGTATGCTCGCTTTTAATTCCGAACGTGAAATGATCTCGAGACTTTTTCTTGTGATGCAGTAATTGCGTTCAATTGGCTGATATGGATCAGTTACAGTTCCAATTCCAACGATACCTGTCTTATTGACGATCTCTCGTCTTAAAATATCCGGCAAATTGATCTTGACCTCAATTTCAGTCGCCCATGATCCTCTTTTGAGTTTGAGCACAGATGGTCCGTAACAGTAGAGGCATCCGTGCTCACATCCTCTGTATGGATTCAGCGCATAATTTAAACCAGGGAGTCTTGAAGGAACAAGAGATGATTTGCATATCTTTTCTCTTATAGTAGGGAAATTGGCACTACGAATTGGATTTCCATTTTCGAACGAATAAAGGTCATACATACTCTTCAATTCTCCGCTGATGCAGTGTGTCTCTGAGGATCTCGCTGTGTTTGATCCAGACATCAATCGGAATGTCCATTCGCGAAGAAATGTATCTAAGGGCATCTTCGAGTCTGCTGAATCTAAACGGTCGCTGGTTTAATGCCATCCTAACATTTTCCCTCACATTCCAGACACCAACGGGCATGATGTAACCCGGATGTGCTTCCCTGAAAATTACAGCTCCCGCTTGTCTCCTCTCCCTTTCAAGTAATTCGTTAACAGCAAGACGTGCTGCATAATAGCAACCTCCGATCTGTGCATATTCTTTCCTGCCGTTGTAAAATTCGTGGTCACTTATAATCTCAATCTGTTTCCCCGATGGATTCCATGCGGTATTAGGATACCATGCTTCAATTAACTCATATCTCCACGTAGTAGGAAGTAACAGCACGATCCAGCGGTTGTCGAGTTGTTCCCAGTCATAAATTCGGAATTCGTCAATCAATGGATAGGTTTTTGTTTTTTTGAGGAGAGCTTTCCCTATTAAGTCATCTACGGCAGTGATGCTCCATCGGGTTGGAACAAACCTTCTGTTCCTTTCGATTCCAAAAGCCCCAACACTGAATGCCTTCTGTATCCGGGATATCATAACTCCCTGTTGATAGAGACCAACTACCGCTTCTACCGCGCGCAGATCTGTATCATAGTATGCCTTTTCGATCTTTTGATCGAACTTTGGATATTCAATGCTGAGTTTTTTTAGTTTTCCAGATGGTCCGAATGGCTGAACCTCATCATCAAGCACAATTCTACCTGATGGTGGTTTTTCGAATTTTGCTTCCACACCGATTGGATTGATCGCAAGAGCGAGCTCCCTCGTTTGATCAACGATTCTTGATGGCGAGCTGATATCTGCGACATCAATCTTGTATTTCCCTCTGACCAGGGAAAACCTGAAATCTACGATCTCTTCAATCGTTTTTCCAACCCATAACTCAGGAGTATCCATAATCGATGTATCACCAGATAACGGAGGCACGAGGGGACCGATGTCTACCTTTGGATATCCATACCGACCAACAAATACCCCTGGTGGTGAATCGCCAAATAGATCGATGCCGTCGATGAGTCTCTTAGTCTTTGCGTGGGAGTAGAATTTGAGCATTAATGGACATCGGTCTTTCCCACAGAGCAATTTTGATCCCTTACACAAAACACAGAGAGATCCAGATGTTTTTTTCCCGATGAAAAAGGCTGGATCTTTAAACATATTTATCATGGCTTCTCTCTGCCCAATCATGAATACTCGCTATTTAACTCACGTCCCGCTTATTTTATTCTTGCGACGAGGTCTGCGAAAATCGCTCAATTATTAACTCAGCCAGCTAGGGAAAGTATGGTATAATCGCCTCTCTGATTGAAGGAGGAGCCCTTGAACATCCTGATATTCGCCCCTTTGATTACATAACCGTTCATTGCCATTTTCTTATAAATTAGGTCATTGATTACGGGAAATCTTGCAAAAATCCTCTTTTTCCCATTCATGAGTGATTCATTTTCACAAGTTCTAACAAGCGCGTCGAAGCCAATTTCGGATCCAATATAGTCAGGATCAACAAGAATAACTCTTATGGATGCGTAATCCCCCTCTTCATCTTTCAAGTAGGTGTGGAGCAAACCGAAGCCTATGATCTGTCGTTTCATACGCCATACAAAGACCGAGCCTAACTTCCTTTCCACGATCATTTCGATGTCTTTGAATGGGTCGAGACCATCAGAAATCTTCGATCCGATCCTTCTGACCGCTTCTCTAATACTTATTGGGTCATGTTTAATCTCTTCAATCTCATTGTATTCCTGCAGTCTCACCTGTTGCTTTTGAGTAAGCGGTTTTTCAGCGATTACGGTCAAGGCATCTGGACGGTATCCGTTGGACAAATAGAAATGTAGATTTTTCGGAAGATGCGACATCGTTTCAATGCCAATAGTCTCACAGCCAGATCTTCTCAAAAAGTCCTCACATTCCGAGAGCAATGCGCGACCTATCCCACGATTTTGAAATTCCGGCAAAACTTCAATCGGACCTATCCATCCTAATTTACCCCACACATGTGAATAAGCTGCACCAACGATTGATTCGCATTTCTCAGCAACAAAGCAACCTTTCGGTTCTTTCCAGATGTAAGCTTCGATAATCTTCTTGGATCTCATTGGATAGCTGATCCTTCGTCCCGCATCTCGAGTCGCCATGTCGGACCATGCTTTCTGTGCCATTTCTCGAGCTTTTTCGATGTCCTGCAATTTCATCTCCCGAATTATGAGTTCCTCCTTTCCCAAGGACCTGCTAAACATTCTGAACCATATCTCCTCTTTCGTGCGGTTGCATGTGACTTTATTCGATCAGTGGATCACAGATATTCCGTTTTTGGCTCATATTGCGCCTCACTTTTCGCTCTTCGAACGTCTTGAGCGGAGGCTAATCAGGGCGGCAGTCGCACCGGCTCCAACTCCGTTATCGATATTGACAACTACAAGCCCAGGAGAACACGTCTGAAGCATTGAAAGGAGTGCGGCCTCGCCTTTTCCTCCCATCCCATAACCCACTGATGTAGGAACGCCAATAACAGGTACATCGCTGAGACTTGAAACAACGGAAGCGAGCGCCCCTTCCATTCCCGCGACGACAACAATTGCATCACAGCCATTTTTTAGCATCGACTCCAATGGATCAACAAAACGATGAAAAGCGGCGATCCCTACATCGTATGCAGTCATGACATGGCATCCCATCGTCTCAGCCACGATCCGAGCTTCCTCAGCTACAGAAATGTCGGAAGTTCCTGCCGCAAGTATTCCTATTATCCCCTCTTTTGCGCAGAGCCCACCCCGATTTATAACGATCATTTTTGCTCTTTCTTCCCATTTGACTCCCTCAGATCCTATTGCATCGACGACCGCGTCAAAATGGGCCCTTGATGCCCTCGAGACGATGATGACTCTCTTGTTTTCCATCACCCTGCGGATAATCTCCGACACGACCTCTGGAGGTTTACTCTCTCCCAGTATGATCTCTGGAATGCCACGACGGGCTTCCCGGGCATGATCAAAGATCGTGTGGTCGCCAATCCGCTCAAGGAAGTCCAATTTGAGTAGTCTCTCTGCTTCTTCAATACTGATTTCCCCTCTTTTGAACTGCGCCAGTATTTCACGAATCTTCATCGGTTGTCATATCCACGATCGTCTTCTTTTTCTTTTCCATCGAAAATGTGCGCGTTAATCAATTCGAAGAAAATCACTTCAAATTCAATCTGATGGTTGAAAAATCAACAACGTTCATATCTGATAAATGTTTTTTAACTATCGTGACAACCAAAGAAACAAAACTGAGATTGTTAAGAGAAACGCTAGAGAAAACTGGGAGTGTCGTGATCGCTTTCTCAGGTGGAGTCGATAGCACACTCCTCTTGAGAGTGGCATCGGAGGTGCTAGGAGATCGTGTATTAGCAATCACGAATATCTCATCAATCACACCTTCTTGCGATAGAAACAATGTCGTCGAAATAGCTGAGAAATTTGGAGTGAGATTGAAACAAATTAATGTTGATCCACTCAATGACCCTCAATATGTTTCAAACCCCGTTGATCGCTGCTATATCTGCAAGCGCCATCTTTTCCAAGCAATTAAAACAATAGCCCAGGAAGAGGGGTTTTCAACAGTCATCGATGGGAACAATGCGGATGATATTATATCTCACAAATGGGGTTCAAAGGCAGCGAGAGAAATGGGGGTCAGGAGCCCACTAGCGGAGGTCGGATTGACTAAAGAGGAAATAAGGGCGATCTCACGAGAAATGGGATTGCCAACTGCTTACAAACCGTCAAATGCCTGCCTTGCGACAAGAATCCCATTCAATGAGAGAATCACTCTTGAGAAACTTGTTATGATCGATAAGGCGGAAACTGTTATCAGAGATATGGGGGTCAGACAAGTGCGCGTGAGACATCATGGTGTTACGGCACGTATAGAAGTTGAGCCAGATGATATGGAGATCATCGTCAAAAAAAGGCGCGAAATCGTAAGTAGCTTCAAAGAACTTGGATTCATTTATGTAACCATGGACTTAGAGGGGTTCAGGAGCGGCAGTCTGTCAATCATGCTTGACCATCAGAATGATTCTTAATGATTGACCCAAAGAATCTGAGAAGCAACTATCTTTGGCTTTAGGCGCATTAAGGAGATCCAAACATATGAATTTCATCTCGTGCGGTCACCACGAGCCATTATTTAATTATATTTCAATTTAATATTTATTCTACTTCATCTTGCTCACATAGAATCGGAAAGGTTGTATTTCCTCGATTCCCGCGAAGTTGTTCAATTTGAAATCGGAGCTCATGCTGTGAATTGCCTCGTCCTGTTTCTCAACATAGGTAGGATGCTCAATTTGTCGATTTTGTAAAATTAACCTGTTCGACGAGCACTGCCGGCGTAAGAGTTGGGACGTCGACCTCCCACCACTTGACCCATTTTCTTTCTCGCGACAGTTCTTTCACGTTTTTGAGAATCCGCAGAATATTGTCGCTGATTCTCAATTCTCTTACAGCCCTCTCGATCTCCCCTTTTCTTATTAGAAACATGGCGTCTCTGGGAATCGTCGAGAAATCTCCAGTTTTGTAGTTTTGATATCTCAGGTACCAATTATTCGTCAAGTAGAGGCCATCATCGATCGAGTTGATCATTTTCTCAACGCTTGAATTACATGGTTCAACAATCAGGTTGAAAGGATGAGGTACGATTAGACCTGCATTGGCCGTGCTCTCTGTATTGAATTTCTTCGCTGTTGTGCTATTATGTAAGTAGTTCTTGAGGACACCTTTTTCCAGGATTGGTGTTCGTTTCGTTGGCAACCCTTCTGCATCAAATGGAAATGCGCCATAGGTTCCAGCAGCTGACGGGTCATCAGAGATGCTGACAACTTCTGACGCGATCTTCTCACCAATCTTATCGCCGAGAAACGATATGCCCGCATCCACATAGAACGCCGATGCGAATCTCCCAATTTGGTTTGCGAGATCTGCAAAGACCATGGGACCGAGGATCGCGGTGAATTTGCCAGGGGTTCCTTGCACGGGGTTCGACGAGAGCTTGGCCAATGTCCCTGCTTCAGCACCTGCGGATTTCGGGTCGAAATCCTCTGGTTTTGAAGCGATTGAAAGTGAATGTCCAGAGGCATGCTCATTTACAAAGGCCCTAACGGAGAGTTCAAGTGTTGATTTTTTTGTTCTCGCGAACACGTCACCGCTGGTCATGATAGTGACTTGCACGTTCCTCCCGATTAGAGAGCCAGCAATTCTCTTGCCACCTTCTTTAAGTGCAGCATCTACCGCTTCTTGCACACTGCCCACGAGCTCTTCTGAATCTAGTAAAATCTCCCTCTGGTTCATTAATCGGTCGTCGTACTTGAACGGACCCTTGGGAAGCGGTGCATAAATATCACCAGGCTGGCTCTTTGCAGCGGTCTCAACAGCCCTTTTTACTGCCGCCTTTAGTTTCCTCCTCGAAAGATCATAGACATTTATTCCTACCTTTCTTTCTTTTATCTGGACAAAAATGCTTGCAGATGTCTCATCTAGATCCTTAATAACTGTAATCTGGTTATTCGAGAAGCGGATCATCTTTTCTTCATTTTCCATCACCATAACGGAAGCATCTGTAGCCCCTTCGTTTCTGCAAAGGTCAAGTACGAATTGGCAGATGTCTTCATCTCTCATGCTGATCCCCCCACGAAAATGCCTCGCAGTCTGAGATGAGGTCCACCTGTCCAGACGGGAATCCCTTGCATCGGATCACCTTTCCCGCAGGTCGCGGCAGAAAATTCAAGATCTTTCCCGACTGCATCAACTGCCGACCACAGACTGGGCGTCGTGATTTCGATCACTGGGTTTCTGATCCTCTTTGCCAGTGTACCGTTCTCGATCTTGTAAGCTTCCAGGCCAACATATTTCTGATTATAACGGCGGTCGTCTATATTCCATTCCATGAAATTCTTGATGTATATTCCATTGGAGATTCCTTCAATCAGTTCTTCGAATGAGTACTCGCCGGGTTCAACAAATGTGTTTGACATACGCACGATCGGTTCTCTGTCGTATGAGACGGAGCGTGAGGAAGCATTACTTTCCGTTCCAAATTCATGAGCGGTCTCCCTATTATGCAAGAATTCGTGAATCCTGCCATTTTTTATCAGATACCTTCTCCGTGCTCTGACACCTTCGTCATCATATAGGTAATATCCAAATGAGTGCGGTATTGTCGGATCGTCGACGACGTTGATGACCTCTGAGCCAACCTTAATACCAACCGACTCCTTCGTGAGGTAGGTCTCACCTGCCTGCGCCGATTCTCTTCCCAAAATTCTATCAGCTTCCGCTGGATGACCTGCAGACTCATGGCTGACGATTCCAACAACCTCTGGACCAAGAACGACATCATATCTTCCGCTTTCAAAAGACTCCGCGTTCAAAAGCGTCTGCCCGAGACTAGTCGATTCATTTCTGAGTCTAACTGGCAAATCCCAGCGTTCGACGGCTTCCCATCCAGATGATTCACCAAGAGAAATGGTTCTTTGTGCATAACCCTTTTGCGGGTCAAAAGCTGTCAGTATAGAATCGATTGAGACCCGGGGAATGCTGCTGCGAACATCCGCTCCGTCCGATGTGATTATGATCTTTGTAGTAATTGCCGTGTCTAATGAGATGTACCTGCCAGGTAAATTTATTCCGATACTTCGTGCGGCTTCAATTGCGGCAGTATCCGCCTCCCTTAGGAGCTCTATTCTCGATTCTGTCGAAACTGACTCAAATTTGATCCTCGGTTTGATCTCGAATCTTTCCTTTCCTGTAGCCCCCTCTTCAAATCGAATCTTTGATTCTCGCATCCTCGATGCTTCTTTGGCGGATGAGACCACTTTTGCGACGAGATTTCTGATATCGTTTTTGTTCATCCTGTTCGTCGCACCAAAGCCCAGGGCACCATCAACGATAACGCGGATAGAAATTCCTCTCTTCGTGTCGAAGGAGGTCACTTCTGGAATACCGTTTTTGAGAAGAGTTGATTCGAAAGCATCTTCTTGGAACCGTGCTTCTGCGTATGATGCGCCTTTCTCGGACGCAAGGTCAATGATCATTTTTAGATAATCTTCAAAGTCTATCATATCCTTCGCTGACTCCTCTGTACTGTATTAATCATCTAAATTAATAAATCGGTCGATGCACATAGCCTAATACCTGGACGGCGCGAATCTGCTGGCCGGATGCACTAGATCAAATGGGCGCATTATCAAAAATAGATCGTATAATGTTGGTGAAAGTGGGATCCGGTCATGTATTTGTGTAGACCACATGATTCTAATCGGTATGAGCCCCACATTGTGGATGTTGGACGCAAGAACTTTCTTTCCCAGTTCACCCTCTGTGGATAGGAGAGTACGTCAAGTATGAATCAACTTCTGGTGGCATACCAAAAATGTAGAAGCCTCATACATTTGAAATATTCCCCAGAGCACAACACTAGGGGGCTTTATTGAGGGTCAGATTATATTTCCGAAATTGACCATTCCTGCTCTGACCAAGATGGCGAGCTTGAAATCTGATGCGTCTTTTCCCTCAATAAAAAACGACCCATAATAGGCCAAAAATGCACCGGCCAATTGCTTGAGGAAAATAAGTATTGTTTCATACACATTCTCGAGTTAGGGGTAGACCGTTGAGTTTTTCCCCAGGATTTCCACCATGTGGGTCGTGAATTTGAGATTGATAGTATACGGTGCCAGCTCAAGTAAGGTGCTGCAGGTATTGAACTAATCCTTCTCTGGTACATTGGAGCCTTTTGGCTGTCGGAGATATTACTGGCTTTTTGCGAGCTGGAGACACAGTGGCCCGCTTGATCAGCTAGTGAGTACCTATTCCTTCTTTAACATGGTTATAAATGACTGGCTACTTGATCTCTTTAATAGCCTTCACAAACGGAAGGTCGAAGGCATTCATGGTCCATCAGATCATTAAACGAAAAAAGCATACTTTTCTTGTTTTCGGGCCTCTGAAACGTGGGATTTGATAAAATTGGCAATTCCGGAAATCTGAGAATGGAAGTCTCTTGGAATTTTGGTTGGGCAAAATTCATCAATTTGAAGCGCCGAGGAGGAGATTTGAACTCCCGAGGCGGTGACCGCCAGTAGCTTACCCGGCGATCCGAATACACTCGAGGCTACCGCCTTTCCGGACTAGGCTACCTCGGCGTTGTTAAGCGCCAATACGCTTCTCTTATTTTTACCTTTACTCAGTTTAACGGGGGATGACTCCAGCAGCGGCACGGACCCCCGTCAAAAACAAATAAGATTTATATGAATCCAATCAATTTTTGCTTCGGATTGAATGTATCAGAGGATATCAATTACGGTCGAGCTAGGAAGAAACGAGCAGAAGGACACACAAGTAGTTGAGATCGACGAATATTCGACTGTTGAGCAATTGCTTAGATTTCTTGGATTTGTTCCTGATGAATGCATCGTTCTCAAATCGCGGACTCCGATCCCAATCACGGAGACTCTGAAAGATGGAGATAGGGTCAAGATTATACGAGTTGCCTCGGGCGGTTGAGAGTTCAGTTGACTTCTTCTTCTCGAGAAACGCGATTGTTGTGGTCGATCAGAAATAATTCAACTTTTGAGATTTGCATCAAGGATGTTTGGTTTTCGAAATCAAGTTGTCGTTTAAGTATGAAAAAATTCGAAAAATATTTAAGCTATTATAGTCTGTAGAGGGCTGGAAAAACGGGCAGGGCCTGTTGAATGTAATGATCACTATCATCCATTCATCATATCCTCTAATAGGATACTTCAAAGAATGGTTAATGTGGGTTATTAAAACCCTATGGGTGTTAAAACCCGATCGAGGAAGCTCAACTACTCTTAGAGGGTAGTGGATGCTGAGAGTGGTTTGAGTAATTGTGCCCCCTGTTTTTCCAGATTGGTCAAGAGGTGAATGAAATGAACATCGATCCCAGCACCACCAAGTATCTCATAAAAGCTAAATTACAGGCTGATGGCATCGTCGAGAAACCTGATGTGGTGGGGGCTATTTTTGGTCAAACAGAGGGATTGCTTGGTGATGAACTAGATCTACGCGATCTCCAAAAAAGCGGCCGGATCGGTCGCATCGAAGTTGAAGTGAGTTCTAGGCAGGGGAAATCAGAAGGAGAGATTCTTATCCCATCGAGTTTAGATCAAGTCGAAACGGTTATTCTCGCTGCGGCTTTGGAGACGATTGACCGGGTAGGACCATGCAAAGCTAGAATTAATGTAGAGTCAATCGAGGATGTACGGATCACGAAAAGAGCAAAGATCATTGAGAGGGCGAAAGAGTTATTATCAGATCTTATTAGGCAGTCAAAGAGTACTGGAATCGATCTTACAGAAAGTGTTCGTCAGTCTGTGCAGACTGAGGAAGTCATATACTACGGCAAAGAACGATTGACTGCCGGTCCAAACGTACCAGATTCTGATGCAATTATAGTTGTAGAAGGCCGGTCAGACGTTCTCAATCTTTTGAGAGCTGGCATAAAAAACGCAATTGCTGTAGAGGGGACAAACATTCCCAAAACGATAAGCGATTTGTCAAAGGAACGTATTGTTACAGCATTCGTTGATGGCGACCGCGGCGGAGAACTGATATTGCGTGAACTTTTCCAGGTGGCTGAGGTCGACTTTGTCGCAAGAGCTCCACGAGGTCAGGAAGTAGAAGAATTGACTCAAAAACAGATCATGAAGTGTTTAAGAAACAAAATCCCGGCGGAGCAGTACATTGAGATGTATGGTCTCGGTGGTGAAGTTGCCCAGTCAAACAGCACTTATCACCCTCAGGGGAGGACCGAGCGGTTTGAGAAAATCGAGAGGGTCGAGAAACCAGAAATTCTTATTGAGCGCGATGATATCGATGATAGAAAGACACAAAATGCTAAGAAACTCTCTCCAATTCAGCAAAAGTATAAGGAAATGCTAGCAGAACTTTCATCGACTTTGAACGCTCGTCTTCTCGATGAAAAGGGGAACGTAATCAAAGAAGTCCCAAGCAAGGATCTCGTCAACGTTTTGAAGGAAGATATAAAAGACGTCGCTGCGATTGTTTTTGATGGAGTTGTCACACAAAGAATCCTCGATCTTGCTGCTGAAAAGAAGATTCAAACAGTAGTTGGCACAAAGATGGCCAACGTAACGAAACAGCCAGTATCGATAGAAGTATGGACGAAGGAAGATTTGAGCGGATGATAGAGGAAAAAATCGATCTGAGGCGCGAGCCTGATCTCAATTCGATACAGTCAACGAATGACATCGCGATTCCTAATGATCCATTAATGAGAGTGATAGGCCAAGAAGAAGCAGTTAAACTTTCGAGGATAGCGGCCAAGCAGCGGAGACATTTGCTACTTGTCGGTCCGCCAGGTACTGGAAAATCGATGATCGCTCAAGCAATTGCACTACATCTGCCGCGGCCGACTGAGGAAATTCGAATCGTTCACAATCCAGAAAATCCGGAGAGACCATTTGTCGAAATAAAAAAAGCAGAGGATGTCCGACGCGAATTGGCGTCGAGAGAGTTTGCAGAAGGCGAACTCATTGATCCCAAGGACGCACCGATCAATGTTGCTGAGAAACTCGGCTATCGCTGCAAGAATTGCGGTACCTATTCATCACCAAGAGATCGTTATTGTCCCAAGTGCCAGCGACTAAAGATCGGTGAAATCTCGACAACGAATCCGTTTGGGGATCTCATTGGCGGGCTTTTCGAGGTGACAATTGGCGCAGCAGGAATGTCTGGTCTTCCAGGAATGAATGACAGGGTCACAACGACGAGGAAACGCCTCGGGAAGGAGGAAGTGATTGTCTTCGAGAGATGCGGTGAAATGATCCGGGTTCTTGACCAAGAGGCGTTAGAAAAAAGGCGAGAATTCGAAAAAATAAGTCCGCGGAAGGTCCTCGTCCCGTTGGAAAGAAATCCGTTCGTCCTTGCGACAGGTGCAAGTGAAACCGAGCTCCTTGGTGATGTAAGGCACGATCCGTACGGCGGACATCCATCCCTGGGAACACCGCCCTATGAGAGGGTCGTCCCGGGCGCGATCCATGAAGCACATGAGGGTGTTCTCTTCTTGGATGAATTGCCGCATCTTGGACATCTGCAGAGATTCATCCTCACAGCCATGCAAGAGAAACGATTCCCGATTTCTGGTCGGAATCCTCAGAGCGCAGGGGCAAGTGTTAGGGTCGACAATGTACCATGCGACTTTATTTTCGTCGGTGCTTGCAATATTCAGGATCTGGAACAGATACTATCACCACTCCGATCGAGGATCAGCGGAAATGGATATGAGATTCTCATGGAAACGACCATGGAGGACAATGAGTGTAACAGGGCGCTCCTCGCGCAATTTGTTGCACAAGAAATCTCGATCGACGGTAGGATCCCCCATGCATCGCGTTCAGCTATCGATGCAATTATCAACGAGGCACGAAGACGTGCAAAGATCATTGATGGAAAGACCAACGCACTCACATTGAGGTTGAGAGAACTGGGAGGCCTGATTCGTTCCGCAGGTGATCTTGCAATTATCAACGGCGATGAATTCATTGAGGAAAAGCATATCGTAGCGGCATTGAAGCACTGTCGGCCCGTTGAAGAGCAAATCAAAGACCGATACGGTTCGTATCAGAGGGGTTTATCTGCTGATATCACGACTTCTCAAAAGGAACGTTCACCGTACTATTTCTGGAATGAACACCATGATCGAGATCAAATGTTCTACTAGAGGAATAAATGCATCCGATACGCACTTTCACCGTCTGAATAATAATGATCGATTTCGCCTGCGATTTCGAACCCCAGTTTTCTGTAAAAACTAATCGCTGGGTAATTACTTTTTCTCACTTCTAGTGTAATATATCGAATCCCTCTCAACGCGCATTTTGAACAAAATTCCCGAAAAAGGATAGTACCAAGTCCTCTTCTTTTCACATCGTGTCTAACAGCCAGCATCAAAATTCTTGCTTCTCTTTTTGAAATCGTTATTCCCAGAATGAATCCCTGAATTTGTTTGTTTTCCTCGATTACGATAAAACCATCAGCCCAGCAAGAAAAGACATTGAGAAAGAGCTCTGGTGTGTATCTTTCCTTTAGCTCGGCACACGCAAGGTCATAAACCTGGGGAAGATCGGTAATGTTGAAGCGTCTTAATATCAACTTTTTATTGATCTCATCTGGTTGACTTAATCTTTTTGTATACGAAATATAAGATAGTTCCACAACCTCCAGTTAGCATTGCACCTACTGCTACGTTTGAACTTCTCTCCTGATCGGCTGGCTTTACATTTAGGTATATTTTAGTGCTAGCGGTATTGTTATACGCATCAGCCAATGTGAGAATGACAACCTTTCTTCCTGGCTCCAGCGTCGTTAGCCACCTCGTTCCATTCCACTCAACGATTCCGTCACCCCCTAAATCCCATAGATACCTTAAGATTCTGGAATTGTCATACGAAGCCGACGCATCAAAAACAATGAGGGTTCCAGCTGTAACATTGATCAATTTCCACGGGACTACTATTACTGGGGGATATGGGTCAATACTCCAGTCTTTCCAGAACAAGGTGGCAAAGTATTCAGCAACCTCTCGTGATTTGATTTCCAAACCGACTTCTCTATTGTCCCAGAACGAAGTATTTACCCAGTTCATGCTCGAAACAACAACGGTATCGTCTATAATGATCCCTTTATTGTGAAGGAGTCTGAATGGTTGATACTGAGAGACAAGTCTCGTCTCAAAGTCGGCTGATAATGATTCTCCGATTTCATTCAACTTCTGGCAGACTGCAACATTATCTTTCCCATTCTGTGCGTTGAACCACGAAGAATCGAGCAAGAACCGCACGGTAATCCCTCGATTTGCAGCGATAAGAATTGAAGATAAGATCTCACTATCATTTAGCCAGCAAGGATCGCAGTAGAATTGTTCGATGAGGATTCTTGATTTGGCGTTATTGATGAGTTCAATCAAACGGCCATAAGAGAAATCGGGAGAAACGATCGGTCTTACGATCCCCCTGAACACCGAGATATCGCTCAATGTCCCCTGGGAACTCATATATAAAGCGCTTTCTGCTGTCATTTGAGCTCCAGTATTTCCGGAAAGTGAAAGATATTCTTGAGCGGTGCAAATATCTGCCATTGAGAGACGAAAATCTTCTTCAAACATCTGAGAAAAATATGATGCAAGTGTTTGATCCTCAACTGTGACCCCCCAGCCCCGATTATTGTCAAGCCCTTCTGTAACCCAGTTTTCTGACATGACGATTATCCGCCGCTCGTCTAAGATGGCATACTTGTTATGGAGATATTTGTATCTTTTAAACCCATTGTTTGAAACTAAGAAGTGGACTTGAGCCCCACAATCGATTAATTTCATGACGCTTTCTGCTGTATTCCTAGACAGGCCACCAACCGGTTGTCCCTCAAGTAAAACACGAACGTCCAAGCCTCTCATTGAACAGTTGCAAAGTTCTTCTACAATCAGTTTATCGTTTAATTCATAAAGGGACACCTTCACTGATCGGGCGGCGTGTTTCAATTCTCGGATGATCCTTGTCCTTGCCTCTTCAGGCGCCACAAATGGTTCGATTACTCCGGACCTCTCTATTCCAGAAAGATGTGATCGCCCTGGCGGCTCAATTCGCCAATCAGTAGATGTGTTCGTATCTGGCCAGGGCTGGCGCCTGATCGCGGCTTCTTTGTTTCCTATTTTTGAGACTGGATCGCCATCCCAGCCACTTCCCGTATACGCGGAATTTCCATAGGTGATAACGTCAACGACATGCCCTTCTCGATCGATGAGAAGGACCTCGTCGCCAATATCAGCTAGTTGAAATCTACCGGACTTCAAAAAATTAGCTTCATTGATTTCGATAACTCTTTTTTGAGGGTAGATGTTTTCAACTGAGGATCTATTCCAGGTCAGGATAATTTCTTCATTTCCTTTGATCATAAAATCGATTGCGAATTTCAATTGACCCTCTCGATCTGAGATCGACCAGTCCAGGAGAGAAATATCCATATCGAGTGGATTACCAATGACGACGTATTCAGAGAAAAAGGAAGGAGCAATTTCCGTAATAAGTAAACAAAAGGGGTTTCTTGAAACGACTGATGTATCATCTGTTTCTCCTTTGATTTCGCAAGTTTCTGCCATCAGTTGAGAAAATTCTGAGCAAGACTGATCATCGTCATCCATTTCGGAATTTTGAATATCGTATGAAATCAGTAATTGAGAAGACGAGAGGCCAAGAATTAGGAGGGGGAGGAGGACTGAGGTGAATGAGGTTTTTCGGCCTCTCATCATTGATTCAAATCGAGAATCCAGATTTTAATTAAGCCGTATACAGTTAATCTTAATCTTCTCTAGATCTGATTTAGATGTCACTCATTGGACCGTTTTTGAACAATAGGAGGAGGGCGCTGAAAATGATCTCCGTGTAAATGGAAATTGCATTCAAAGATACCTGATTAGATTTTCAAGAGAGCCCCTTACATCAGAGGATTTGACTACACCAGAGGCTAATAACACCCCGTCTGCTCCAAGTTCAATAGCCTTTTTGACGTCTTCTCCTGTCTTAACCCCTGCACCACAAAATACTGGTATTTTTTCGTTAACTCTTTTCACTGAGGCGATCGCGTTAGTGACGATATCGGGCTTAGCAGTCGTGACCGACACATCCCCGCCAATCAACTCCGGAGGTTCCACCGCAATAAAGTCTGGTCTGAAGAATGCAATTGCACCCGCCGCTTCAGCTGTGTCTGCGCAGGCGATGGTTTGGAGACCAGCTTCCCTGCACATAGAAATTGCCTTTGCGATGTCGGAGAAGATCATCTTCCTTTCTGAATGGTTCAGTAAGGAACCAGCCGCTCCGGCCGCTTTAACGCTCGATGGGGTAACCCATCCCGTTTGCGCTCCAGCATCAATCGGATCCACATGTTGGGATAGGACAGGGATGTTTACCGAAGAGGCGATCAATGAGAGCTCGACGATAGGGGGGCACACCGGGATACAAACACCCATACTCTTTGAAACTTCTTGACAGGTCCTTGCAATCGAAAGAGCCCGATAGCCTTCCACCTCTTTGTACGTTTTGAAGTTAACGACGATCGCTGGAGTCGAGATCTTAGTCGGCATCGACCATCCTTTCCTTGAGCTTCTTCAGAACAGACGGCTTCGTTGTGTATTCCATTTCCTCAGGAGATAAAATACCCGGCATGAATGGTCCATGTCCTCTCATGTAGACGCTTACTCTGATGGCTCTTCTTCTTGCCTCATCCCAAACGCTTCCAGCAAAATAATCAATAGGCGTGTGGACGCCAGCCGGCGAACCTGGTTCTTCAACACCTTGAAATCTTCCATTACTTATTTGGAAGCCGAGGCAAACGATGCGTGGCGGGCCATCGAAGAATGAGGGATCAGAGTCCTCGACTGAACATGGATACCAAGCACCGTAATGGGAACCGCGCATCCATCCAGCTACGAGCTGCGGGAACATGAAGGGTTGTAGTACCTCTCCAACCGCTGGCAATCCGCTTTGACAGCGAACGATCATGACGGGATCATCCTTTCCGACATATTTTCCAGCGGCAAAATTGAGTTTCTCCGTGCTAACGACAGCCGCTATACCAATTTCATCGATCCTGCTGTAAACTCTCTTAATCGCGTATCTGGTTGTATCGCCCAGGAGGCTTAAAATGTCATAGCTCTCCTCGGGTGCACTCATGATTATCTTCTTTGATTCATATAGATCGACAATTTCAAATTTGAACCCGAGGTGTACACGAGGGTCGATTACGAGGCCTGTTGTAGTGAACGGGTCCATGAAGATTCTCGCCAGTGGGAGCGAAAACGAGGAAGGTTCAGTCTTATCAGCCATAAAAAACAGCACCGGCTCTGACGGTCTTTCTGTAAACTCCATTTCCGCAGCCCCAGGCCCCGCTCCCCTAATGTTGCCACTAAACGCCTCCTTTAGAATGTCCTGGCCAGCCGCATATAACCTCATATCCTTTGCAATTCGGGCAGCTTCTTGAAAAGCTTCCCAGGCTAGATGATGAACTTCGCTGTTGTTTTCACCCCTTCGGTGAGATATGAAGAGATTGATATCATCGCCAACTCTCGTGACATAAAAGTCCTCGATTACACCGCTCTTGACGCCATTCATCAATGTTTCCCTGCATTTCTCCATCATCTTTGGGTGGGGACGAGAGTGTCCAGCAACCGATCCGACATCCGCTTTTATAACAGAAACTGTGACTTTGTTCGTCATTTCCAATCCCAATCCTCTGCAATCCGAAAATACAACCGTCTGTATAAAACATTTACATTGTGTTGCTGTTTTAGACAGTAAAGATAGCAGTGCATGCTCATTCTATACTTCTAAATTTGGGTTTAACTCGCTAGACTTTATCGTCGAAAAAGGATTAAAAAAAGGTGATACATTCGAACGATTTAATCTTCCAGCACCACGATTGCGTTAACAGGACAAGCCTCTGCTGCTCTCTTTGCGCAGTCTTTTAATTCCTCTGGAATCTGCCCCTGTCCCGGCTCACCTGCACGATATTTTTCTTGGACATCTGAAAGGCCATCGTCACCCTCAACAAAAACTTCTGGGCACTCGTCATTATAGCAGAGGCCACAGCCAGTACATTCTTCCCTATCGATATCTACTTTTGGAGACATGAGATGTGTTATGGAACGAAAGGATATTATTGTTTTCGGTTTTTGTTTAAATTGAAATTCAAATCTGGCGTTGTGAAGTTCTCTATCAACTTGTATCCTTCAATCCAAAGTTCCTCGGATTTCTCGCAGACTTTACCATTTATATATTCCGGGAACACATTTCCGGCACGGTATTGAGATGAACGGACAATCGATGTTGAGGAGTTCGAGGTCGATAAGCGCTAGTGATCTGGGGAAGGAAGTCGTTGTCAGGGGATGGGTGCAGGAAATCAGGAATCTCGGTGGCATTTCGTTTGTTATTTTGAGGGATAGATATGGTACCCTTCAGATTGCCATGCGGAAAAAAGACACTCCTCAGGATTTGTATGAAACACTCACTGGAATCACCAGGGAATCCGTAGTGTCCATTTACGGCACTGTTAAAGAAAGTAAGCAGGCGAGAATGGGGTTTGAAATCGTTCCGAAAAGCTGCGAGATCCTCAGCAAAGCGATGGCGCCCCTGCCCATGGGGGTTGTCGATAAAGTGAACGTTGAGATGGAAACAAGATTCAACAACAGGTTCCTTGATTTAAGAAAACCGGAAATAAGGGCCATTTTTCAGATCAAATCGATCGTGGCGCAGCTTATCGATAAATATCTTGTAGATAATGACTTTGTTGAAGTTTTCACGCCGAAGATTGTTGCATCCGGAGCAGAAGGGGGTGCAACTCTATTCCCCATCCAGTACTTCGATAAGATTGCCTATCTTGCGCAGAGTCCGCAACTCTATAAACAAATGCTCATGTCAACCGGCCTTGATCGTGTGTATGAAATTGCGCCAGCATTTCGTGCTGAGCCTTCCGACACGGTAAGGCATGTCTCTGAATTCATCAGCTTTGATGGAGAAATGGCATTTATCGACTCTCAACGAGACGTTTTAAATGTAATCGAGGGCTGTATGCAATACGTGATCAAAAATATCGCTGATTCTTGCAAGGATCTCATCGAGCTGATCGGGACAACCGTCACTATCCCCAGGTCCCCCTATCCTGTACTTACGTATACTGAAGTTCTAGATATTCTATCATCAGAGGGTAGAGATATTGAGGAAGGGGAGGATATCGGTACAGAAGAGGAGAAGCTACTTGGCGAGGTGATGATGTCCAAGGGTTATGAGATGTATTGGATAATCGAGTATCCAGAGAAACTGAAACCTTTCTATATTATGGAAAAGGACGGCACGCCCTTTTCCCATTCATTTGACCTTGATTATAAGGGCCAGGAAATTGCGTCGGGAGGTCAACGAGAGCATCGTTATGACCGACTTGTTGAGAGAATGACGAAAAAGGGACTTAATGTTGCGTCGTTTGAATTTTACTTGAATGCATTTGCATATGGGATGCCACCTCATGGAGGGTGGGGGATAGGGCTAGAGCGCCTCATCCAGAAGATGTTGAACCTCCCGAATATCAGGGAGACGATTCTCTTCCCGAGGGACAGAAATCGTCTTTCCCCATGACAAACAGGACTGGGATTGAAAGGCCGCGGTGATTGCCAAAGAGGATACAGCACATCAAACAAGCAGTCGTGTCCTAATAAATGGGAGAGGTGAGGAGTCGTGTCATATAATCAGGTATTGAACAAAAAACTAGACGCCCTTCAGGAAAAATTGCGCTCGGTTGAACCCGATAGAAGAGCATATGTGATTCTTTTAGTCGGTATCGTCTATCTCGGCGCCCTCATCACGGTCGATCAACTGATTGTAAGGGAGCCATTAACAGAGATTGTCGGACCCACGCCAGATGTTCCTTATTACAGGGAACGGACTCAGACCGTGCTCGACGGAGGATGGCTTTATCGCGACATCAGATGCGAGTCTCCACCCCTCATCGTTTATTTTATGCTACCCGCCCAGTTACTCGGCGGTGAAGACTGGATCTACGAAATCTATTTTTCTTCATATCAGATTTTAACTGCACTTTTGTTTTACTATGGGTTGAGAAAATGGGATGATTACAAGGCTTTTGCGTGTGCACTCCTCATTTATGCAGTACCATTTGAAACGGTTGAATCGACTTTTGGTATACAAGATGAATCGATCGTCGTTTTTCTTTTCTTCCTTTCAGCGATTTTGGCTCTTCACAGGCGTTTCAAACTATCAGCAGCGCTGGTTGCAATTGGCATTTGGACCAAGGTGTTTTCGGTGATGCTTTATCCAAGTTTGTTTCTCGCTGTAAAAAAGCGGCGGGAGCGCTTGGCCCATCTTTTGATTATCGTCATTGTTTCTATTGTGATTTCCATACCTTTTTTGATCGTTACACCTGGCGAGTTTCTGTCCTTCCCCAGTTATTATTTTCTAGAAGGGGGTACTGGCCCTGCGGGCGGGGATAGTTTATGGGGGTTTCTTGCGATGGGCGGCCTCTCCATCCCTCGTAGCGTTCTCCTGATCACACTCGCTATTGCGCTGTCAATCTCGATTTATTACGTAGCAAAGAAAAAACTCGGCTTTTGGAGCGGGACTCTTGTTATTGTTGTGGCATTTCTTCTGTTTTATCCGAGGACTGCAATGGGATACTACATCTTTCCGATTCTAATGCTGATCGTGTGGGCGGTCGAGAACAAAAAAGTGGCGTTCCGTTGTTTTACCACCTACGTCCCATTTTTTGCGGCTTTAGCATTCAGCAAGAATAATGTCAATGGGGTTCCGTTGTTTGATTACCCTTGGAGCTGGATTGCAGGGTTTATTCTCGTGTTCATCGGGACAGTCATGCTCCTTGATACCGTTAGGCTCGCTCTCAGGACAACGCCCTTTATTGAAAGAAACACGGAATATGAAAAGTCTCAAATATCTACCAATAGAAAGTTTAATGGTTCGTCAAACTGAGTGTCCCTCATAATGGCTGGCCGTGAAAACAAGGATGGGCAGATGGATCAGGCATATGAAGCGAGTCCAGCTGACGACATCGATCATTATCTGCCTCCAGATGAGAATGAGGACTTTATCGAATTTTTTGTTTGCGGAGACCCGAAGCCCCAGGGAAGTACCCGCTCTTATTACGTGAAGAAAATTGACAGGGTTGTAACGATACATGGCAACAAGGACACGAAAAAATGGCAGCTGAGGATCGCAACGGAAGCGCAACACGCGAATGAAAAGAGAGCGGTATCCTTTTATTCCCCTGATCCGCGATTTGGATATGAGGTCGAAGCTGAGTTTGTTTTTCAGAGGCCAAAGAGTCTCCCGAAAAAGATAATTCTCAATACAAGAAGGCCTGATGTCGACAAACTCGTCAGGACAGTTTTGGATGGATTGGCTAAAGTATTAATTCCAGATGATTCCCAGGTCGTGTCGATCATTACAAAGAAACGTTACGCGGTTGACAGAGAGTCGCCAGGTGTACGCATTGCTGTAAGACGACTCCGACAATAGTTGGAGAAAATGGATGAGAGGCCCAGAAATCTGCACTCATAGGGTTCATCATGTCCCAAGCGGGATCAGCTGACCCTCTTCTCTTCATCCTGGAATATCGGGCCCCTCTTGTATTGTTTTATATACGTGGCCATATATAGAAATATCGCACCTATTAATCATATCGGTTCCCGCAGTTGTTTACCCCTCTATTTAGTCCATATTCTCAATTGCATTTGGTCCACTAATCTAGGAGTCTCTTTTCACCCTCTATTTTCTTTATAGGTGCGATATCTTGTGTCACTTCGAGGCAACCAAGGTATCTATTGTCTTTGCCCCTCACAGCGAAGTACTGTATGAGGACGTACCTGTCCCCCAAATGAATCCAGAATTTCGCTGAGTCCCTTGCTCCCGCTCTGAAGTCATTGAGGATTCTTTCAACAATTTCAACACTCTTCTGTGGATGGCACTTCTGCACTTTGCGGCCTATGATGGCCTTTGTTCTCGGAAATATCCTTTCACGGGTCTGATTGAAAAATCGCACCGAGTCTTTATCATCGACGAATGTGATGTCGATAGGTAAGTGAGCAAAGATAGCCTCCAGTTGTTCAAGTGTAAGAGTCCCGGTTTCGAGTGTAATCTCGGCACCTTTGACTTCTCTGACAGCTACTGCCCCTTCAACAGTGCCAATAGCTTGGCTCGGTGTGAAGTAGCAGTACCCTAGATCGTCCATCGATTCTTTGATCTGTTTCCATTCGGTTTCATTGATGAGTTTCAAAGCGGTCGGAAATAGTATATTTTCCTCTTTATAGAAATGAGCCATGACCATTTCCGAGATTGAGCGTAGCGCCGACGCAAGTTTCTGCGTGTCCAATGAGGACACATCATTTTGGTTGAGCAGTGCAGCAATCTCTTTTATAAGTGCTCTCTGCTGATCGTGTTCAGACCACATTACAGCAGGCGGCTGGGTCACACCGTGTTTTTCAATCATAGGGAAAAGTGCATTCTCTTCTCTGACCTTATGCTTGTTATATTCTTTAAGGTGCTCTACTATTTCTCTGAGACGCCTGACTGTTTCCTCTACCTCATTCTCTTTTAATAATGAAGGAAGCAATCTGGAAATCTCGTCTGCGACATCTTTCACATATTTGTGTTCTTCCAATAGAATGAAAATCGGATGGCCTGGTCCAACCATGGGCCTCTCATCCGATATTTCACGCGAGACTGCCACGTGCACTTCGCACAATCTCTTAACGTCCTCGATCGGTACGCCTTCTTTAACGAGTGCATCTTCAATGATTGTAATATCGCCTCTATCAACTTTGGATAGGACTTGCTTGAACCGTTCCTTAACTTCCGCTACTTTCTTTCCGCGCTTCAAATCTTCGATGATCTCTTTGACTATCTTTTTCGCCTCATTGCTCTGTCCACTCATTTCGCAAACCTCCAATCATGACCGCTTATTCACAACAAGCGAACGAAACATCGAACGCTTTTCGATGCTATGCGTGAACCAAAATTTATGCCCCTCCCAGTATTTCAATATTCTGCAATTCTCCGAGAAAATATGATTGTCAATTATGGTTGAATTAGTTGATTGTTCAAATTATTAACGAGTCAGCCCAGTTCTTATCTATTGCGAATCTAGAGCAATATAAATATTGCGAGGAGAGTAATATGTTACCGATAAAATGCTAAGTGCAATTGTGTTGATAAATACAGAAATTGGAAAAGAGGGCGAAGTTATTGATTCGCTTTCGAAACTCCCTGAGGTCAAAGAAATTTACCTGGTGTACGGTGTATATGATGTCGTCGCAAAACTAGATTCTGAAACAATGGAAAGTCTTGAAGGCCTCATTACTCAAAAGATAAGACAGATTGGTGCGATTCGATCAACTCTCACGCTGATTGTTAGCAGACGAGGAAAATGAAAGATATTAGAATAAAGATTACAGGCCTGTATCCATGGCCCCATCATGTTTCACAGAATTATCCAATCGATCGACGGTGATTCCCTGAACGAGTTTGAGAAGGACCTCGAAGTTCTTTTTGGTCGTCTTGTGGCTAACACACCAGTCGAAGCGAGGGACAAACTTCTCAGTCTTGTTACTCGACTAATCGAGCTCAGAAATCAAAATATGTTGAAGATTAATCATTCTGTCCTTGAACTCGTCGTTGCAAAAAACCTTATCTTGAATGGATATGAGGTCAAGCTCGAATACGACATTAGGGAAAATCTAGCTTGTGATATTTGGGCAGTCAAAGGACTGGGAACTCTCATCGTCGAGATAGAGACGGGATATGTACCACCATCACATGCTCTCGATCCTACCGATTACATCAAAGCAAGAATTGCTAGTAAAATTGCAAGGTATAGTAACTATTGCAACAAGTTCTCGCTTGGCACCCCTCCCCACTATATTCTCCCGATACCAGAGTGTTTCATAAGGCCTCCGCGGTTTAGGACAGAAGAAGAGGTTCTCGAGATCAAACGATATTGCGATATGTATTATTCAAACCCGCCAGTCAGTATCGAAGAGATATATAACTCGAGAATCCACAGCGTCTTTATAATCGATGTAGAGAGGGGCGCAGTCAAGGAAACTGATCCAGTTGATTACTTTAACCGGTGCAGGCAATGGTATCTGTAAACGTTCCATATCCTAATTTCCTCAACAAGATTGTCCCCACATGTTTTCATTGACTTCGTGCTCTTTAGGTCTTCTTTGATTCAAAAATGCGAACAGCAGAGAATAGAACTGGGATTCCACAATCAATCTGTATTTGTTTTTGCGACACAAGTTGATTCATCCTTTCCCCGCTAGCATCGAAAAAATTTATACGATCATTCGATTGCTTGCTTCGTATATGATACAAACAGACTCGCCTATTGTCTTTTTGGCGACAGTCGTCCTCATAAGCTTGTCTGGTGTCATCATGCCAGGTCCCGTATTTGCAATAACAATTGCAAAGGGTTACGAAGACTTTAAGGCCGGTATAAAAATTGCCAGCGGTCACGCGGCAGTGGAATTCCCTCTGATTGCTGCTATTTTCTTCGGTTTAGATACCATTTTCAAAGATGATCTGGTCTTTACAGCCATCGGTCTCCTTGGTGGTATCCTCCTCTTTTATATGAGCAAGGATCTATTGTTTCCACCAAAGACGGTCGCACTCGAAGATAGAAACACTCCCATTTACGGCTCATTTGTGTCAGGGATGATAACAACTGCAATCAATCCCTATTTTTTGCTATGGTGGGCAACAGTTGGTGCAGCGCTTATCATCGGTGCGATACAATTCGGTCTCATCATGCTACCGATTTTTGCAATCGTCCATATCAGTTGCGACTTTGCTTGGTACCAGTTCGTATCCACCTTTATTTACAAATCGAAAAAGCTATGGGATGAGAAGAAGCATCGATATTTGTTCATAACTTCAGGGCTAATAATGATATTTTTTGGCCTCTATTTCATACTCAGTTCGATCGCAAGAATCGTTTAAGAGAGAGCTCCGCAAGAGCTAAAGTAGAATTTTGGAGAACGATTTTTTTCAATGTTCAAAAATAGTGCCATCAGAAACGGTTTTCTTATAGAATATCCTCAGTCTCCCCGACCTATCTCCATCATCCTTTCGAGAGGAGATCTTGCTTTTCTTAATGTTTCTTCGTCGAGCTCGACGCGCGGTTCGAGATTCTCTAGCGCCCTCAAGACTGACGATAAAGTGATCATTTTCATTGTCGGGCAGACGGCCCCAGGAATACTGTAGAACGTCTTTTCAGGATTTTCTTTCTTCAGTCGATAAATGAGCTCTTTTTCTGTCACGATAATAAATTCTCTTGTGCTGGAGGCCTTCACGAACTTGACCATCCCCTCGGTCGATTTCACAGCATCTGCAAGATCGATGACCTCAGGGCGGCACTCAGGATGTACAATGACAACGGCATCAGGATGCATTTCTTTTGCTTTCTTGACCTGATCGGGTGTGATTGAATCATGAGTGGGGCAGAATCCTGGCCACAAAATGATATTCTTATCCTTCACGAACCGTTGAACATATTTTCCAAGGTTTTCATCTGGTACGAAGATGATCTCTTTTTCAGGCAATGCGCCAACGACTTTTACGGCATTCGATGATGTACAACAGATGTCCATTTCTGTCTTGCAAGCGGCCGTTGTATTTACGTAGCCCACGACTTTCGCAGATGGGTGCTTTCTCTTTAAATCGATCAACTCTTCTACTTCACACATCGCTGCCATCGGACATTTTGCCTTTGGCTCAGGATGCACAACGATCTTTTGTGGGTTAAGAATCTTAGCACTTTCCGCCATAAAGTCCACACCACAAAAGACGATCACATCGGCTTCGACTTTAGAAGCTTCCTTGGAGAGTCCGAGCGAATCTCCGACGAAGTCTGCGATATCTTGAACTTCTGGTCTCTGGTAGTTATGTGCGAGAATTACGGCATTCTTTTCCTTTTTCAATTCAAGGATACGTTCCCGCTCAGACATCTTTCCTCGGATAAGAGGCATCGTATAAAAAGTTGCTTGCCTCTGAAGTATTGAAACGGTCTATCCTGATGGTTTTTCGATGGACGCCTAATAAATATCCAGTTAGCCCCGCAAGCGGGCGTAGCGTTGATAAGCTCTTTCGATTGAAAATAACTCTTCATCGGTAAAGCTCCAGCCAACGGCTCCGCAATTTGATTCAATCTGCTCTGCATTTCTTGCACCAGGAATTGCAATGATATTCTTATCACGAATAACCCAGTTGAGCGCTCCCTGCGCGATTGATTTGGAATGAGCAGATGCCGCCTTTTCTAATGCCGCAATCAAGGGTTCCAACCTTCTTATATTTCTTCGAGAAAACGAAGGTTTGAGGCGCCTCAATCCAGTGATCTTTCCACTTGTGAGATATCTCCCTGAAAGAAGTCCCTGCTCGAGCGGACTGTAAGCGATAACGCCAATCCTATTTTTCTTACAATAATCAAGCAATCCATTTGTTTCTGGATATCTGTAGATCAAGCTGTAATGGATTTGATTCGATACGATATCGCTGAAAGAGAGCGCTTCTCGGGCCTTTTCAAGCCACTGTATTCCATAATTGCTCACACCAATGTACCGAATTTTCCCCCGCTTAATCAGGAGCTCCATATTTCTCATGAGTCTCGAAATGGACTGGAGTGGATTGGGAAAATGAATTTGATACAAGTCAATGGTATTAGTCCTCAACCTTCGCAAACTCTTTTCTACCGCCCGAAATACGGCATCTGAGGTGAGCCTGAAAGGAAAGTACTTTGTGGCGATAAACATCCCATCTTTTCTCGAAATGATTTCGCCGATAACCCTCTCTGAAGCCCCCCACCCGTAAACTTCCGCAGTGTCAATAAAGTTGACTCCCAATTCAACTGCCTTCTCTTTCGCAAGGAAGATATCATCTTTTCTGAGCATCTTTTTGTATCCCCAGTACAAGCCCATGCCCCATTGCCATGCCCCTAGACTGATCGCGGAAATCTTCAGATCGCTTTTCCCAAGCTGCCTATACTCCACGGGTGGGAATATCGTGATATCTCTTAAAAAAACGATTCTTACCTCCGTCGGCATGGTATAAGTTGGAAACCTCGAGTTACCACAAATCACAAGAAAATGTCTGGATAGCGGGTAGCCAGGGTCTTTGTATCACGTGTAAATGTATAAATCGCACGAGGATGATTGGTAGATTAGAGCGGAAACCATGCAAGTCCGAGTCAATCCTGAATATTGCAAGGGATGTGGGCTTTGTATATTGGTTTGCCCTCGGCGTGTTTTTAAACAAGGCTCTTCACTTAGCGAAAGAGGGTATTTTCTTCCAGTTGTTGATTCTCCTGAGAAGTGCGCGAACTGGGAGCGAAAAGATAAGAAAAAGGCGGTGTGCGAGATGTGCATTTTGACCTGCCCCGATCACGCGCTCGATTGGGACACACCAGGAGGAAAAGACCGATGAGGCTGCCTGAGGGTACATATTTTCTGCAGGGTAACGAGGCATGTGCAGAGGGCGCTATTGCCGCCGGTCTACGATTTTTTGCTGGGTATCCCATAACTCCTTCAACAGAAATCGCAGAAAGGTTGGCACTCAGACTCCCTGAGGAGGATGGGATTTTTATACAAATGGAGGACGAAATCGCCTCCATTTCCGCCGTCATCGGTGCTTCGTGGGTCGGCGCAAAAGCAATGACTGCAACTTCAGGTCCTGGGTTTAGCCTTATGCAGGAGAGTATCGGTTATGCGGCGATGACTGAAACGCCACTTGTTGTCGTGAACGTGATGCGAGGCGGGCCATCAACAGGATTGCCAACCCTCCCCTCACAAGGAGATGTCATGCAGGCGAAGTTTGGATCTCATGGCGACTACGAGATCATCGCCCTCGCTCCAGCTACGGTTCAGGATATGTTCGATATGACGGTTGAGGCATTCAACCTCTCAGAGGAATACCGCGTACCTGTTATCGTCCTCTCAGATGCGGAAGTCGGCCACATGCGTGGAAAAGTCAAGGTTCCTGAGAAACTCGAGGTCATCAATCGAAAAATCCGAACGGATAGGGTTTGGCATGATGGATTTGCTTATGACGATTCACTAGTTCCAAAATTCCCAGTTTTTGGCAGGGGATTCCGCGTACACGTCACAGGTCTTTCACACGATATCGCTGGATATCCCAGAAATGACCCCGAAGTTCACCAGGAACTCGTTATGAGACTCTCGGAAAAAATCCTTAAAAACAGAGACAAAATTTGCCGTACCCAAATTTTCAATGAGAACGCCGAAAAATTCATTGTGGCATATGGGTCTCCGGCCCTCGCAGCGAGAGAGGTGCTCAAATACAATGGGTCAATTGGACTACTCCAGCTCAAGACTATATGGCCGACCCCTGAAAAACAGATTATTGAGATTGCCGAGCACGCAACGGAAATCATAGTTCTCGAAATGAACATGGGGCAGCTCTATCGCGAAATTCAGAGGATCGCGTGCACGGCAGGGTGTACTAAGGTAAGGTTGTTTTCAAAATTGGGTGGGGAAGTCCACACTCCGGAGGAAATTGCGAAGTTTCTCAAGGGTGGTTGATTTGGAAGATTTTTTTGATTTGTATAGAAAGGATCGGTGGCCCACGATATTTTGTCCTGGATGTGGGATAGGCACAGTCATGAATTGTTTCTATAGGGCGTTTTCGGAATTGAATTTAAACCAGGATCGAGTTGTTTTTGTTTCGGGTGTTGGCTGTAGTTCGAGAGTCCCGGGATATATCCGCGCAGATTCAATACACACGACCCATGGCCGGGCTCTTGCCGTTGCGACAGGGATCAATTTGGCGAATCCAGATCTAAAAGTCATTGTTTTCACCGGGGACGGAGATCTCGGCGCGATAGGAGGGAATCATTTTATCAATGCGAGCAGAAGGAACGCAGAAATGACCGTCTTTTGTATCAACAACAATATATATGGCATGACTGGTGGCCAAGCGTCAACGACGACACCGTATAACGCATTCAGTACTACTACCCCATACGGCAACAAAGAATATCCATTCGATCTTGCGGAACTTGCCGTCACCGCGGGTGCGAATTTTGTCGCGAGGTGGACTGTCAGAAATGTAAAAGAAATCATTGGCTCTATGAAAAAAGCGCTTACGAAAAAGGGATTCTCGTTCGTTGAGATCGTCTCCCCTTGTCCCACTGGTTTCGGTAGACGGAACAAGATGGGAGATCCAAAACAGATGTACGAATGGTTGAGAGTCAAGACAGTCCGAAGAGAGAAAACGAGATTATGGGATCTCGACCCAGTCGATTTGAACATCAAAGGGCAAATCACTGTTGGAGAGTTCGTTGAACGGGACCGACCTTCTCTCGCTGAGGTTTTGAGATCAGTGAAATCGGATGCTGTTCAGGTATGAAATTGTTCGATAATCTTACTGGGTTATCGCGCTGCAAGCCTGCAATCAATATTACGAGTCTCTATACCCAATTATAGCACCATTCGATATCTGGTGAGCGATGGGAATAGACGGAGCATTGTTGTCTTGGTCCAGAATCGATCTATGCCATTGACGATGTGTTATGTCGAATAGTACTCGTGACCAGTCTTTGAAGTTGTGCGAGAAGACCGTCCTTGGATTTTTTCCATCTCTTTTATCTAGAGGGCCTCAGACAGTCTCTTCTCCACTTCATCCCAGTTGACGATGTTCCAAAATGCATCTACGAATTTAGCCCGGACATTCCTGTAATCTATGTAGTAAGCATGCTCCCAAAGGTCGAGTACCATTAGAATCCGAAATCCAGGATAAATGTTAACGTTGTGCTTCTCAATTTGCATAATGAGGGGACGTTTCGTCAATCTGCAAAAGACAAGTGCTGCCCATCCAGATCCTTCTACGCTGTTCGCCGCCTGTGAAAATTCCTTCTTGAAACGCTCAATGCTGCCAAATTCTTTCATAAGTACATCAGCCAAGCGCCCACCCGGCGATCCCCCTCCTTTTGGTGCCGGGGCCAAATTGTCCCAGAACAAAGAATGGAGGACGTGCCCGCCGATATGAAAAGATAATTCCTTTAGCGTTGATTTCATATCGATTTCAACATTCTCCCTTCTTGCTTTATCCAGCCTTTCAAGAATTGTATTTGCACCAGTGACATATGCCTGATGATGTTTGTCGTGGTGTATAGTCAGTTGTTCTTCCGAGATATTCGGTGCTAGCTCCTGATATCCATATTTCAATTTTGGAAGCGAGTAAAACCCGTTGCCTTCCATAAGATCCACACCAATAGTTTCAATGGAAGCTGCTCCTATTTCATCTTTTGGCCTATCATCGCGCCTATTTGATCTCAGTGACCTATATGAATCTGATTGAGAATTACATGTTGGGATGTTAATTTCTGTCCGATTTGGGGGTGTAGGGGGCCAAGGAATCATTTTCTCAGGTATTGCGCTTGCAAGAGCTGCCGCCCTTTATGAAAAGAAAGGAGGGAAAGAGCTATTTGCTGTGCAGACCCAGTCCTACGGGCCCGAGGCACGAGGTGGGACTGCAAAATGCGATGTCAGAATTTCAAACCGAGCCGAATTTTACCCCTTTGTCGAAAAACCTGATTTTCTAGTTTTGATGTCACAACCAGCGTATGAGCAGTTTATCCAGGATACAAAATCTGACACGATTGTAGTCCTCGACGCTGATGCAGTTGTGGCGAGGCCCGATCTTAGGTATTACGAGGTACCTGCTATCAGAAAAGCGAGAGAATTGCAAAAGCCAATTATTGCAAATATCATTATGCTCGGAGCGTTTGTCTATCTCTCCAAAATCATCAGCAAAAGATCGATGATTCAGTCATTGCGGGACATTTCACCGTCAGGAACGTTTGAATTGAACAGAGAGGCCTTTGACATCGGTTTCAAGCTTGGAAAGGCTTTAACAGCTCTACATTGAGAATCAGAATCATTTGAAATCAACACTACCATCCAATCTTCCATCAACCTAGCATTCAGATTTTCCACTTTTCCATAGGGATATTATCCTTATTCGAAGTTGCCAAAAAACACGCGGGTAAAAGATAATATCCATGAAGTTGTTGCCCGTGGCTGGGGAATAACATGGACATAGTAGAGCTGAGACAGCAAGGACGAAGAAACCTTTCAGAATATGAGGTAAAAACAATACTGAGGGATTACGGTATAAAGACGACGAACTTCACTATATTGAGTCGCGATCAAATCGAATCAGCTGAAATCAATTTTCCTGTGGCGGTCAAAGTCTGTTCTTCAGACATCATGCACAAGACCGATGTTGGCGGTGTTTTCTTAAATGTAAGAAACCGAGAGGAACTTCGTCGATATCACGATATCATTACGTCAAGATTTCCTGGTGCGTCCGTCCTCGTTGAACCGATGGAAAAGCCAGGAGTTGAAGTCATTGTAGGACTCGTCAAGGATAAGACATTTGGCATGAGTATCATGTTTGGAATTGGTGGGGTATTAACTGAACTATACAATGATGTTTCCTTCAGACTTGTCCCCATCACCAGATTTGATGCTGAAGAAATGATCGATGAAATCAAGGCACAGAAGCTTTTTCGCGGCTTCAGAAACGTGAAAACAGATAGAGAATCGCTCCTCAATCTTCTGGTGAAGGTTGCAAGATTTGGTGACGAGTATGAGGAGCATATTAATCAGCTCGATCTCAATCCAGTTTTTGTGAGAGAATACGATACGATCGTAATTGATGCGAAACTCGTATTGGAACCTCTTAATTGATATATTTGATTATGAGATCATTCATTGAAAATCGTGGGGCGATTGGTTGACAAGTAGGGATGAACTCGCATCGAAGTACTTCAAATGCACGAAGAGAGAACGGGCTGCTTTTGAGGCTGGGATCAAGTTGGGAACGATCTATCATCAATTCGTCGGAACACCGATCAGCTCGTCGAATGTTGAGAGCCTCGAAAGGGCTATTGAGGACGGTGTTCGTGTGCAACCATTCGTTGAAGAGGTGAGCGTGAGGATCGATCGCAAGGGTCTGAGAAAAAAGCGCAATGAGTATGATTATCAGACCCTCACTGGGCAAATGCTAGAAGTAAGTGTCGTGATCAGAATTGATGAGGTAAAAGTTATTGCCGAAATGAAATATATTGAAGAACTAAATTATCCGCTTATGTTTATCAAAGAAATCATTGAAACGTTATGAGACCGCGCTTATGCTGGCGTTTAGCTTTTTTAATTCAACAAAAAGATAATAAACATTGAATTGCCATACGGATTGGTACATTCACTACCTAGTTGTATGATATAATATTTGAAATTTCGGTGGAAATAATGAGCAAGGGAATAAAAATTGGTATTACTGGATTACCTGGCGCTGGTAAAACGCACGCCCTTCTCAAAGTTATCGAGATGCTTGAAGCCAGTGAGATGAAAGTAGGGGGAATGATCACTGAACCAATCATTGAAGATAACAAGCGGCTCGGCTTTTATGTAATCGACTGGCAAACAAAACGGAAAGCAATACTGGCGAGTACGGAGATTCGAAGCAAATTCATGGTTGGGAAATTTGGCGTCGATCTCAGCGCCTTGGAGGAAGTCGGTGTTGAAGCGATACTGAAAGCGTGTGAGACTGCAGATGTTGTTGTAATCGATGAGGTTGGAAAAATGGAGGTTGAAAGCGAAAAATTTGTCAATGCTGTTAAAGCGGCACTGGAAATTGAAAAACCTCTATTGTTGACCTTGCACAAGAAATCAAGGAATCCCCTTCTCCAAGACATACGGAGAAGGGATGATGTAAGGATTCTAGAAGTAACGCCAATCAATCGGAATCTGTTGCCATATAAGATCATGAAGTTGATGAAAGGAGAACTCCTGTGAGTGAGATATCACCTGCAGTTGAAATTATAGAAGGGAAAACAAGAGTTCTCGTTCCCAAAGAATACACGCTGAAAGGCCCTGGTAAGCGTGTCGGTGAGGTCTTCTATAATCAGCAGGCCGCTTTTAGCAGGGACATAAGCGTTATGTTCTTCGAAGCCTTGAGGTTCAAAGGAACGGCTCTGGACGGACTTGCAGGAACGGGGGTTAGAGCTATTAGAATAGCCAATGAGTCTCCAGGGAACTTCGAATTTATCATCAATGATAGGAGCAGGGAAGCTTTCGAATACATCAAGAGGAACATTGAACTCAATGGCTTGAAAAATTGTATTCCCTGCCAGTCAGACATAAGAATCCTCCTCTGTGAACGAACATACGACTACATCGACATTGATCCATTTGGCTCGCCAGTATTTTTCATTCAATCAGGGATCCAAGGGTGCAAACGAAGAGGCATTATTAGCATCACTGCGACGGACACGGCGCCACTCGCTGGTACCTACCCAGATAAATGCATCAGAAGGTATGGAGCGAAACCATTGCGCTGCGCGTTTGGGCATGAAATAGGCTTGCGGATTTTGATTGGACATCTTGTCAGAGAAGCCGCGAAATTTGATAGAGGGATCAAACCACTCCTTTGTTTCTACGCGGATCATTATTTCAGGATTCATGCGCAGTTTCTTGAAGGTGCTCGATATGCTGATCAATCGTTGCGCACATTAGGATTGATCGGCTATGATGAAAATTCAAAGGAGCGGAAATTTCCGGCAACTGATGATCTCAGGCAAATCGGCCCACTTTGGATCGGGAAGCTCTTTGACAAAGAGCTCCTCACTCGAATGGTTCCGCACGATTTTCTTCATTGCAGGAATCGATGTGCCAAGTATCTCGAGATCTGGAAGGAAGAGATCGATGAATTGCCCTATTTCTATGATATAGACGAGATCTCGTCGATCATGAAGATTTCACCGCCTCCTTTGAATGATGTTCTCGAAGAATTGCGAAAATCTGGAAAAGCGTCGAGAACGCACTTTTCTCCACGGGGCATCAAGACAGATCTTTCGCTTAAGGAAGTCATGGAGAGGATTGATGAAATTGCTAAGTGATGGAGACGTCGTCGTTCGTTGACGTACCTGCAAGTTTTTACAAATGTTTTTTATCAAGATCGTCATCCATAATATCGGTGAGAATCTGTCAACACTCGCAGTGATCGGGACTCAGTGGGGTGATGAGGGTAAAGGCAAGATCACGGATTATTTGGCCAGAAAAGCGGATTTTGTAGTAAGATTCCAAGGTGGCACCAATGCAGGGCACACTATAGCGTTGGATCACGAAGTTTTCAAACTCCATTTGCTTCCATCCGGGATTATTAGGGAGAATACGATTTCAGTTATTGGGAATGGTGTCGTCATAGATCCAGAAGAACTGATCGAAGAGATAAGAACCATTGAAAAAAGCGGTCGTAGCGTCAGAGGGTTAAGAATTTCTGATAGGGCGCATGTCATCATGCCATATCACAAATTACTTGACAAGGCTGAAGAGATACATCGAGGGTCGAAAGGTGTCGGCACCACAGGTCGCGGCATTGGTCCGTGTTATTCAGACAAGATCTCGCGTTATGGCATTAGGGTTTGTGATCTTCTAGATGAAGAATCGCTGAGAGAAAAATTGGAAGTCATATATCCAATTAAAGAGAGGACCCTTAACATTTATGGCGAAGCTAATCTACCATCGATCGAGGAAATGATGAAAAAGCTAATCGAGTTTGGGTCCGTTCTTGAGGAATATATTACAGATACTTCTGTACTTATCAATGAGGCGATCAAGAAAGGAAAGAAAGTTCTCTTTGAAGGTGCCCAGGGTACTATGCTTGATATTGATCACGGAACTTATCCATATGTCACGTCCTCAAATTGTGTCGCCGGCGGAGTATGCACTGGTGCTGGCGTACCGCCGACCTGTATTGATGAGGTTCTCGGCGTTGTAAAAGCATACACGACGCGCGTGGGCTCTGGGCCGTTTCCCACAGAGCTTAGAGATGAATTAGGTTCTCGCCTGCTTGAAAGGGGAGGCGAGTTTGGTACGACAACGGGAAGGCCGCGACGATGTGGATGGCTCGATCTTGTCATCGTCAAATACGCTATTAGACTGAACGGCATTACCTCCCTTGCGATAACGAAAATTGATGTGCTTGGCGGTATGAAGAAAATCAAAATAGCAATCGGCTATGAGATTGATGGCCATATTGTAAGTGAGTTTCCATCGAGCATATCTCGAATCAAGAGGGCAAGACCGGTCTACAGAGAGTTTGATGGTTGGGAAGAATGGCCGAAGGAAAGGACCATTGACATTTGTCGCAAGGGCTATGAAGCACTTCCTAAAGAAATGAAAGAGTATCTTGATTTCATTTCATCGTTCACTGGTGTACCGATCAGCATCATCAGCTTAGGCCCAAAGAGAGAGGAAACGATTGATACTGGACTGCTCAAATGGATGAAGGATTAGTCGACGGAAACCCTATCAAATCCTTCGGCACGGTACGGCTTGGTGGCATCGATTCCGATTTTTGAGGTAACACCGTCGGCACTTGGATCGAGCGTGGAGCCAGCTGCATTTCGAATGACCACGAGCCCGCGATCGGCCTGGAATCGCGTTGCAACGGCCCATTCAACCTGCCTATCGTCGAATATATCAATGTCGTCGTCAACAATGATGACTTTTTTCATTGATGGATGACCAGAAAATGCTGCTAAAATAGCATTAATTCCATCGCCCTCTCGATTCTTCGTTATAGAAACGACTCCGTGTAGCCAGCAGCAACCGCCTTCTGTGAGCCTAACTGCATGAACGCGGGGTACCACTTGGCTGACAGCTCTGTGGATCAATGGTTCTCTCGGAAGACCCATGAGCAAGTAGTGCTCAAGACCGCCTGGAAGAATGAGATGAAAGATCGGGTTTTCTGACATGTAAATTTTATCAATCTCAACCACTGGCTGAGTTCTCTTCCTGTCATAAGTCCCAGTGATGTCGACAAAAGGTCCTTCTTCAACAGTCTCCGCAGTGATTCTCCCTTCCAGAATGATTTCCGAATACGCGGGCACAACGATTCCACTATCGGTCTTTGCGACTTCGACTGGTTGACCAAGACATATTTTCCTCAGGGAGCTAGCGATCGTCATTTCGTCCTGAGCGTATTCTAGCGAGGTCGCAGCAGCGAGGAGTATAGAAGGGCAGACGCCTATGCAGAATGCAACGGGCAATTCTCTTCCACCTTTCAAACTCGACTCATACATTGTGAAAAGGTGTCTTGGAACGAGTCGTATCGCTAATCGTCTACGGTCTAGGAGCATCAAACGATGGAATGAAAGATTCCTTTTGCCATTATACTCCGAAGCGGCGATTGCTGATGTAATGTATCTCCCGCCGTCCCCTGGATACCATTTCGGAATTGGAAGGACTCGTAGATCCACGTCTTCGATGATTTTTTGTCTAAATGGAGGGTCTTTAATCTCCACCGGCGGGCACGGATTATTGATCGCTTCCAATAGTTTGATTGCGATTTCTTCCTCGTTGATATTGAAGTGCCTCGCTATTCTTTTTCTCGTGGTCCATAAATTGCCGATTGCCTCGAATCCATTAACATTCTTGAATCTAATGGGCACGTCTGGATATTTCAACAACCACCTAGTGATTTCATATTCAAGCGGTACCTCGTTATCGACGGAAACAATATTCTCAAGACTAGATAGGATGCTTCGTAGGGACATGAACCTGTAATTAATCTGGGCCGATATAATACTCATCCGATCGTTTCAGCATGACCAGCGCTCTTTTGGTGGACAGCTTCCTATTTCTATATTCAATCTGAAATTTCTGCAAAAACTCGGGATATTGTTAGAATACGAAAAATAAAATACACCGTCTGTCCATGCCAGGCCTCATGGATCTCGATCGAATCAGCGAACTCGTCCGGAAATACACGCTGCAGAACGCGATTATGTATGGCGGAAAGGCCGATGTTAAGGCGGTGATGGGGAAAGTTCTTGCGGAGCAACCGGATCTCAGGCCCAGAGCAAAAGAGATCTCAGCTATCGTAGCAGAACAGGTTCAAAAGATCAACCAAATGTCGATCGAGGCACAGCGAAAAGAGCTTGAGTTGATTGATTCCTCCCTTTTAAAGAAAAAAGCGAAAATCGAAAAAGAGCATCCTCTCCCAGAATTGCCGGGAGCGGAAAAAGGAAAGGTCGTCATGCGGTTTGCGCCCGGCCCATCTGGTCCTCTGCATATAGGCCATACGAGGGTTGCAATTCTTAACGATGAGTATGTGAAACGTTACGAAGGGACATTTATAAACAGAATTGAAGACACAAATCCCGAAAAAATCGATCCTGAGGCATATGATACGATCCCAGAAGATCTCGAATGGCTTGGCGTAAAGGTCCACCAGACCGTGATACAAAGTTCCCGTATGGAACTTTATTATGATATCGCGAGAAAACTCATCGATATGGGGAAGGCCTATGTCTGCACATGCCCGGTGGAGGAATGGAGAAAATTGAAGGAATATGGTAAGGCGTGCCCCCATCGGGAACTTCCGAAAGAGGTCCAACACGAAGAGTTCGATCGTATGCTTTCTGGTCATTATCCCGAGGAAGCCGCTGTTCTCGTCGTGAAAACGGACCTTAACCATCCAAATCCTGCGATTAGGGATTTCGTTGGCCTGCGCATTGTCGATTCAGTCCCTCATCCACGTACTGGTGACCGGTACAGAGTCTATCCAATGATGAATTTTAGTGTGGCGATTGACGATCATTTTCTAGGTATGACACATGTCCTCCGGGGGAAAGACCATTTGAATAACACGCAGCGGCAAGAGTACATTTTCAGGTATTTTGGATGGAAAATTCCATGGTATCACCACTATGGTCTTGTGTCAGTTCCAGAATCAATACTCAAGACATCGATTGTCGCACGGGGGATTAAGGCTGGTGAGTATTCAGGATGGGACGATGTGCGGCTAGGTACGGTAAAGGCGTTGAAGAGGCGAGGCATTACTCCCGAAGCGATTCGAGATTACTGGCTCGATTGCGGAATCAAGGACGTGGATATCCAGTTTTCTTGGGATACACTGTATGCGTTCAACAAGCAACGAATTGACCATCTGGCAAATAGGTATTTTTTCGTTTGGGATCCCGTGCTTATCAGCATCGAAGGCGCTGAAGAGCTGGAGTCGCATGCTCCACTTCATCCAAATTACCCAGAACGAGGCATGAGACGACTAAAACTGAAGGGCAGCCCCATCAGGGTATACCTGAATAGAAATGATCTCGAGTCTATTGGGTCGAGAGGAAGACTCCGGCTCAAAGATTTGTGCAATATTGAGGTCGAAGGAAATATTGCAATCTATGTTGGCAATGACCTTTCAGTGTTGAGGGAAGGAATCAGAATTGTCCACTGGGTTCCAGAATATGGTATCAAGACAGTCGTTGAAATGCCAGATGGATCAAAGAAGGAAGGTCTTTCAGAACCAATTCCGTCCAGTGAAGTCGGGAATGTGATTCAATTTGAGCGTTTCGCGTTTGTGAGAATCGAAGCAGTCACTCCTTTTATTAAGGCCGTTTTTACACATACCTAATGCAAGAATGTCATCAGACTAGGTTGAAAATGAGATTTGCAATAGTTCCAAGTGTTAATGAAAGTGTAAGCGAGCTGATGGTTATGGTGATTGCATCTTTCGCGCCAAATTCCCTCAGTAGCACGGCGAGCGCAGATAAACAGGGCATATATGTTGCCATCACAAGCCCAAATACGAAGAGTTGAGCTGGAGAAAAAACCGTTGCGAGGTTCGTTGTTCCAAATAGCACGACCAAGAGTTGAAAGGCCATTTCTTTTCGCAGTACGCCGAAAATCAATGCGATGATTGTTATTGCGGGTAATCCCAGAAGTCCGACGGTGAAAATTGAGAGAGGTTCGACAAGCTTGTTGAGAATACCGAATTCTATCAACAATTCCAAAATCAAGCTTCCGACAAACAAAATGGGAAATGCGACGATAAAAAAGTCTTTTACACGAATGTATGTTTTATATAGTACATTTCGAGGACTGGGAATCGTAAGGTCAGGTATCTCGATCGCAATTGTTGATGGCTCAAATCTGAGGAAAACGTGAAGCAATCGTCCGAGTAAGAGCAGGATGGAGAATAAAATAACGAATATCATCACAGCGTAAATAAGTCCTCCGAAATGTCCTACAACGCCGAAAATTATTGCCAACTGTGCGGAGCAAGGGATACACATAATCGTAAGAGTTGCGAGAATCAACCTTTCACGTCTTGATTCTAACACCCTTGTGGCAAGTATCGCAGGCACATTGCACCCGACGCCTACGATCATAGGGATAATTGCTCGCCCGTGAAGTCCGATCTTATGCATGACGCCATCGAGAAGAGTGACAGCTCTTGGCAGATACCCCGAGTCCTCAAGTATGCCTAGTATAAGGTAGAAAACGAGTATGTACGGTATCACGATCGAAAGGATCGCTTGCAGACTGAGATCAATACCCCTTGATATAGCTACGCCAGCGTTGCCACCAATTAACTCAGCAAGTCTGTCAAAAAAACCGCCTACGATGTACTGGTATGCATCTCCAAGGCCTGATTCAATTGCACCTCCTATGTAGACGATTGTGAAAAAGACGAGTGCGAGAATGGAGAGCAAAATTGCAATTCCTGACAAAGGGGTTAGCGTCAATCGTGAGATCCTGTCGCCAAGCGATTCGTGTGTTTCAAGTTTCCCCGTGACCTCAGATACAATTCTTCCAGCCTCGCCGTATCGATCGCGAGCAATATGGACATCAATGCTCTCGTGATGTTCCTCGTTGAATTTTTTTCTGAACTCCTCCGCATTTTCTCTAATTTGGCGTGTGAACAGCTGTGCAAATTGCTCGTTTCCTTCCAGTAGTTTCAACAACGCTCCTCGTAATGGGAAAGGTTGTTGCCATTCTACTACATCGCCGCTCAGTTTCTCAATGATGTTTTCAATATGAGCGTCGTATCTTACCACGAAACCCGACCTTGAAAACTCGCGTTCGGCGATAATTCCGATTAGCTCATCAACACCTTCACCCGTGATTGCAACCGTTGGCACCACTGGAATCTCGAGAATGTTAGCAAGTTTTTCGACGTCTATGCGATAACGTCTGCGTGCTATGTCCATGAAATTCAGCGCGACAACAACGCGATATCCAAGTTCAATTAGTTGAAAGATTAAGACGAGACTCTGTACCAGCCTAGTCGCATCCGCAACAGCAACGACAACATCTAATTTCTTTTCAGCGAGGAGCTTGGTTGCAACTAATTCATCCTCAGATGTTCCTGATAAAGAATAAGTCCCTGGAAGATCATAAAAAACGATAGTTTCGCCGCGATAGGTAATCCGTCCTTCTTCAAATTCAACCGTTGTTCCGGGATAATTTGAAGAGATGACACCGATCCCTGTGATCCGACTGAAAAGTACAGACTTTCCGACATTTGGGTTGCCTATCAACGCGACATGCATTAGTCGCACCTTTTGACATGCACAAGTGATGCATATTCCCGTCCGACGGCGATGCGGCTTTCGCCAAGCTTCACAATAAGCGGACCTCCAGCAGGAACCCCCTCTTCTAGAATTAGGGTCCTCCCAGGCACGAATCCCATGGATATGAGCCGTCTGATTTTTGATGGATTCTCGTCACAACTGAGATGGGAAATGATGCCCGTTTCTCCGATGTCTAGCTCTGTGAGCGGTAATGAAGGATCACTTGTGCAGAGCTTACATTCCTCCTCGCACCTAGGGATTGGCTCCCCATCCGGGCAGAATTGAGGATTATTCATCATCTGGCATATCCTCTTTTCTGATTCATCCGAGAGCATGTGTTCAAGCCTGCAAGCTTCTGCATGGCTCTCTTCCCTTTTCATGCCCAGAATCCTGACGAGGAACGATTCGAGGAGGCGGTGTTTTCTCTTGATTTTTAGGGCAACATTCATGCCCTTATCGGTGAGAGAAGCCCCCCGGTATTTTTCGTAGTCAATGTAACCCTCATCAGCAAGTCTTCGTAGCATCTCTGTGACGGATGCTGGCGAGACCTTCATACACTTTGCGATATGATTCGTCTTAGCTGGTTTCCCGCCTCTCGTAATCTCATAAATACACTCGAGATATTCCTCAATTTTTCTGCTCAGCATCGAGATTGATATCGTTTTAACTATATTGAAATTTTCGGATTCCCTAAAAATATTAGCTCCATTTGCTCGATGATTCGATACTGTATTGGTTCACCGTGCTTCAGAGGTCCCGAAATGGAACGATGTCGCAACACGTGCACGCGTGACACATCGTTTTGAAGCTCAAAGTCGAAAGCTGGTATAATTCAAGGATCATCTTCTGTTCACTTGCAAGTCGGACAAGCCTTTCTGGTGATACTGGTCTTAAAGGATAGCCAAGGGCCTCCTCCAATTCGTTCCTATTCAAATCGTTAATCTTTAGAGGTCTTATCGTTGCAACGCATCCGAGCTTTGCCAAATGTTCCACACCCTCGAGGACGTTTTCATCAGTCTCTCCCAATCCAACAATGATATTGGAGCAGACTTTACCGGTTCCGAAAATCCTAACCGCGTATCGTATCATACGAATTATCGTGTCAAATTCAAGCTTATTGCAGACCTTTTTGAATATATCCCTATCAAACGTTTCGATGTTGATCTTGATTTCGTCTGCGCCTGCGGCCTTGAGCATTTCGATTTGTTCATAGCTATCCACATATGGCTCCACTCCGATTGGAATTTCAGGATCGAGTTGCTCCCTTACTCGTGAAACAATGTAGGCCATCTTCTCTACGGTCTCGCTCGGTGATCCGACGACAGCACTTGTCAATGCAACCGCCTTGAAATCGTGGCGCCTTGAGGCGTTAATAATCATTTCTACGATTTTTTCTGGGTCAAGGCATTTCACAATACGGGGGTCGAGTTTCTTCGATACACAGAATTTGCAGTCGTAGATGCAAGAAGTTTCAATATTAAAGAATGCCTGCTCAGGTGAATGATATAGTGTTGGTTGGATCTCGACAGAGTCGAGGAAAGGTTCCCCATTTCTTGTGAGTGCGAACTTGCCATCCTTCCGAGTGAGCTCAAATTCGCCCTGATCTCTTGAGATTGCTTTTTTAACTCTTAACCCCTGAAATGACAAGACGAGCGCAAGTGTGCCTGCACCCGGTCCAGCAGTCGACCTGCTCAAGCGAAACGGAAGCTCGAGATCGTGTGGAACCTTCACAGCCCCGCCGGTGATCAGTATCGCTTTTTTCATCGCGAGTTCATTCAAACGCGTTTCCACTTAACCCCCTCACCTGTATCCTCTAACTTGATCCCTTTTTCTGTCAATCTCTCTCTTATCATGTCTGCCAAGTCGAAGATCTTTCTCTTTCTAAGTTCCTGGCGCACATCAATGAGGATCTGGATCAGATCATCGGTTGATTCCTTAGCAACTGGAATTCTTGGCAAGATTCCAAGAACCTCATCAACTTCTTCCAGAAAAGAAATCGCATTACTTGCCCCTTCATTGCTTAACGAGCCATCCGAAAGTAGTTTGTTGACCTCTCTAATGAAATCAAATAGGACCGCGATTGCGCCACGAGTATTGAAATCATCATCCATTTGCCTTATGAAATTCTCCTTTGCGCTAGAGATCAGTTCCCGAGCGTCATTATCTCCCTTCAAAGTCCCGACTACCGATTTCAGCTCAGCATATGCATTGTGTAATCTTTTCAAACTCGCAGCAGCCTCTTTTAGAGCCGAATCGCTATAAGATAAGGGACCTCTGTAATGCGTATTTAGGATGAAGAAGCGGATCTCTTCTTTCGTATGATTTTCAAGTACTTGCTTTACAGTAAAAAAATTCTTGAGCGACTTTGACATCTTTTCCTCTTGAACCTGTAACATTCCATTATGCAACCAGTACTTTGCTGGGATTTTCCCCGTTACGACCTTTGATTGGAGAATCTCATTTTCGTGGTGTGGAAAAATCAGGTCGTTGCCACCACCATGAATGTCGATCATTTCCCCAAGCAGATTCAGACACATGGCTGAGCACTCGATGTGCCAACCAGGTCTGCCGTGGCCCCATGGACTCGGCCATGAGATTTCACCGGGCTTAGCCCCCTTCCACAAGGCGAAGTCAGCGGGGTTGCGCTTCATCTCATCGATAGTGATCCGTGCACCAGCCAAAAGTTCCTCTGGTTTTGCGCCCGAAAGGATTCCGTACTCCTTAATTCTGTCCATGCTGAAGTAAACGCTACCATCATCTGTCCTATATGCATAACCAGCGTTCTCGATTCTCTGTATCATATCAATTATTTGTGGTATGAACTCACTTGCACGTGGATAGAAATCGGCCTTCTTTACGCCGAGCATTTCGATCTCCTTGAAATACCGTTCGATATACATATTAGACAGCTGGAGCGGCTGGATTCCGAGCTCCTTAGCTCGGTTGATGATTTTGTCATCGACATCAGTAAAATTAGTCACATGGGTCACCTGGTAGCCGCGATATCTCAGATATCTTACAATCATATCGAACACGATGATATGCCTTGCGTGGCCCATATGGAGATCATCATATACAGTCACGCCGCAGACGTACATTTTGACCTTATTGTCTTCGATCGGAACGAATTCCTCCTTCCTCTTTGTCAGTGTATTAAAAACCTTTAAAGCCATGATTCTCTGCCTCGAATCGCGATGGGATTCGCCATTATTTTTCTTTTCTTACCAATCTCTCCAATTCGGCAACTCTATGCTCCAACTCTGCGATGCTGTTTGAAATGTTCATAAATGCATCGACAACAGGATCTGGTAACAAATCATGTCTCAAATCGATTTTTGTCATACCGTCCTTCTTGACCACTTTGCCAGGCACGCCAACAACCGTTGAATTCGGCGGTACATCCTTAACAACAACAGACCCAGCGCCTATCTTGACATTATCACCGATCTTTATATTACCAAGGATGGTAGCGTTCGCACCGATTACGACGTTGTTGCCGATTGTAGGATGCCTTTTTCCCTTTTCAGTGCTCACCCCGCCAAGCGTTACACCTTGAAAGATGCACACATTATCGCCGATCTCAGCAGTCTCGCCGATCACTACTCCAGTCGCATGATCGATAAAGAAGCCTTTACCGATCTTCGCGCCTGGATGGATATCAGCACCCGTTAAAATCCGCGCGAAATAGTTGATAGCTCTAGCCAGAAGATACTGGCCTTTGAGGTACAATCTGTGCGAGATTCGATGAAGGAGGATTGCATGAAGCCCTGGACTAAATAAAAGGGCTTCCTTGAACGACTTCGGTGCGGGATCGCGCTCAAGGACTGTATAAACGTCGTCTTTCCAGCTCATGTATACGCGCTCACTCGGAAAACATATCAGTACTCAAATATCTTTCTCCCGTGTCTGGAAGGATGACCACTACTTTTTTTCTCGGACCTAATTCCCTGCCGATCTTCAATGCAGCATGTAGTGCTGCTCCAGATGAAATACCCGCAAATATCCCCTCCTTTCGAACAAGCTCTCTCACCATTGATTTTGCTTCTTCGTCTTTCACGGTTATGATGCGATCTATGACAGACAAATCCAATACTTTCGGTATAAATCCAGCACCTATTCCCTGTATTTGATGCGGCCCCGGTTTACTACCTGACAGTACTGCAGACCTAAAGGGTTCGACTGCGACGATTTTCACATTCGGTTTAGTTGATTTGAGCACTTTCCCAACGCCGGTAATAGTCCCACCAGTTCCGACTCCAGCAACAAATGCGTCAAGATCTGGGACATCGTTCAATATTTCCCTGGCTGTTGTCTTCATATGAACCTCTGGGTTTGACGGGTTTTCGAACTGTTGGGGCATGAAGCAATTGTCGTTTTCCTTGAGAATTTCCTTGGCGCGAATTACCGCCCCGTTCATTCCTTCTTCTGCTGGTGTGAGAATCAATTCTGCACCAAACGCTTTCAGTAACTTTCTCCTTTCAATGCTCATCGACTCTGGCATCGTGAGGATGAGCCTGTAGCCCTTGACCGCGCAGACCATCGCGAGGCCGATGCCGGTATTGCCGGATGTCGGCTCAACAACCGTCATCCCTTTCTTCAGGCGTCCTGACTTCTCAGCGTCTTCAATCATTGCCAAGGCAATTCTGTCCTTAACAGAAGACATCGGGTTGAACGATTCGAGTTTACAGTAAATTTCCGCAGAATCCTCTCCGATAAGATTCTGTAATTTAACGATCGGTGTTCGACCGATTGTGCCGAGAATGTTGTCATATATCATTTGGTTTCACCATCGTTAATATATGATCGATAGATAGCATTGTCGTAAAGATGAACATTACGGTTTTCATTGAATAAAAACCAAAATCTTTCGAACTTCCAAGGTTGCTAACTTTCATGGCGATGTTCGGTGAAGATTGAGGTACTGGAGCCGGGATCGAGATTTGAACTCGAGTCTGCGGATCTCTGCAGCAAAATGACTGCAGTCCGCCACATGGCCGCTCTGTCATCCCGGCGTTTTCAAAGTAATTCAGTTAATCCATATTTCTATTTTATGGCCAATAATGGAATTGAAAAGAAATCTCTGAACCGATCGTCCAAGACAGGGATGAATTTGTTCGATTGCAGCGGAACCTAAGACAAACTTGTTCATAATAGATGGCGCAAAGCTATCTTGTTTAGACGAACTGTTAGTAAGAGGTTTGTTAAGAGAGCTATGGTCAAATTTCTTCCATAATGAGTTCCACCAATGGAGTTCGCTCGGTTCTGCGATTTGAATGGCAAAATATCTGAACAATGAGCATATTCCTAGGAATGATGATGCCCGAGCATTGCAAAGAAGTTTCCGTTCGTGATGTGGATTTCCCGTTGACACCTAGTAAAATCGCAGAAGTCGTCAAGGGAAAAAAGGCATACACGAGAACAAAGTATTATATCTTGAAAAATCAAGACCAGTACGCCGTTATTTCCATAAAAAAGGAAAACGGAAATGGGCTTTTTCGCAACATAGAATCGTTTGAAATTCTATCATTGCCTGATGAAACGGTTTTTATTGAAGACCACACAATCGATGTCATCAATCGCACCCAAATGGCAAAACTCTCCCAACAATACAAAGGAAAGCTTGTGGTTGTTAAGGGAATGTTCAATCACATTTCTTTCGTAAGAGATGAACAGTTTATCAGGATCAATGTTATTGATACGGTGCCGCCTAGACCATCGAAATTATCGGTGATGGTTGAGAGAATCATTTCGATGGGTCTGATCAACGCGCCAATAATAGCTAATCACATTGAGATTGATCTGGAATCAATTGCCTCCTCGTTGAAAACAAAGGGCGTAATCTTCCCATGTAAAGCATCGGGGGTCTCTTGCGATAAAGTCGTATATTTCCTCGATCAAGCGCCAGAAATAAGTGTTGAATCAACGCTCATTGGCTGCGATCTTTCGAGAAGGATCTTCAAATCTTTGTACAAGGGGGAAGTGGAATTTATTGATATATGCCCTCGGAGTCATGTGCACCCCGACGGGACACCGACAATTGTAAAATGTTGCAAGGTAAAATCAGGTTATGAACTGAAGAATCATGTGGTGGCTGTCCCTTGGGGCACTACAATTGAGGAGGTTAAAAGCGCACTCATGGCGCTTCTTGCGGCTCAGGAAAACAAAGAAATAGATCGTGATACCAAATAATCTTCTGAATAGTTATTAGATATGAACAGTCTTGAGACCTATCCCAAATTCATTTGAGAGGAACCGCAGTCCGCCCTCAGTATTTTCAAAAACTACATATTGCCTTCTAGGAATGTACCAGGTATGCCCTCGCAAACAGAATTCATTGCACTCAGTCCATACAATGTCAAGCAAAGGTTTAACAACATTATTGTTTATGATTCGACCCTGCGCGATGGAGAACAAATGCCTGGCGTCGCGTTCAACGCCGAACAGAAAATTACAATTGCAAGGTTACTCGATGATGCACGTGTTCCGCAGATTGAGGCAGGATTCCCAGCAGTATCTGAGTCTGAGCAGCAAATTATCAAGGAGATTACCTCACTTGGTCTGAGAGCAAAGATTCTAGCACTCTCTCGAGTCCTGAAAAGCGATATCGACGCAGCGGTCGATGCAGGTGTCGATCTTGTTTTGCTTTTTATCGCAACTTCAGATCTTCATCTCAAGTATAAATTAAAGATGAATAAAGAACAAGTTCTGAGCAGGGTGGTGGATGCACTAGATTACTGCAGAGAACGGGGTGTTCCGGCTAGCGTTAGCTCCGAAGATAGTATGAGAACAGATCTCGATTTTTTGATCAAATTCATGAAGACTGCTGAGGAAGCGGGTGCTTCAAGATTGGGTATTACGGACACCGTTGGATGCGCTTCGCCAGAGGCTGTTTCCTTCGTCGTGTCTTCCGTTGCTTCTAACGTTAAGAAACCTATCTCGATTCATCTCCACAACGATTTCGGCCTCGCGCTTGCAAATGCGATCGCTGCTGTTAAAGCTGGGGCGTCGGCTGTGACAACGACTGTGAATGGAATTGGTGAAAGATCGGGTAATGTTCCGCTCGAACAGTTCGTATCAGTCATGAAATTCATTTACGGTTGTGATCTCGGTATCGACTGCACACGGCTGAAGGAACTATCAGATACCGTCGCGAGGTTTTCAAAATGCCAGCTTTCTCCACACCATCCCCTCGTCGGCGAAAATGCCTTTGCACATGAATCTGGGATTCACGTCGCTGCGATTCTCAATTGCCCTATGACTTATGAGTGTATCCCTCCAGAAGCCGTCGGAAATCGAAGACGCCTTCTCATGGGCAAGCATACCGGGATGACGTTTGTGAAAAAGCGCCTAGAAGAAATGAATATCAATGCTACTAATGAACAGATTCAAAGAATCCTTCAGCTCGTCAAAATGATTGGGGAACAGAAAGGTCGCGTCACGGATGCTGAGTTTGCTCAATTAGTCGAAAAGGTCTTAAATGAAGTCAAAATGTGATTCGCATTCCTGATGCATCCCTTCTGAACTTGCCAAATTCAATGAGTGATTCGAGTTCTCTTCTGGAAAAAACTGGGCCTTCCTTGCATACTCTCTTGCCGTCAATCGCGCACGATCCGCATATCCCAATGCCACATTTCATGAACCTTTCTAGTGAAAACTGGCAATCAATGTCGTGTTTCTTGCAGAGATCGAATAATTGAGAGAGCATCGGCTCAGGACCGCATGCCAGCATCATATCATACTTCTCTTTATTCAGCATCTTTGCGGCCAGTTCGACAACCGTTCCCCTAAGTCCCTTCGTCCCATCATCTGTTGAAATAGCAACATAATTGGAGCATTTCTTCGCTCTTTCCACAAAGACCAGTTCTGTTTCAGTTTTTGCACCGATTGCGAAATCCACCGAGTCTCTTCTCAACGCCTCCGCGGCAGGCATTAGCGGCGCAATTCCATTTCCCCCACCGACGCATAGAACTCGTCCTTTGCTGAGTGAAAAACCTCTGCCATAAGGGCCTCGTACGCCTAGCAGATCACCAGGGCGAAGCGAGCATAGCGCCCTCGTCGCCTCGCCCACCTCCCTAACAGTAATACCTTTAAGGTTGTCTATATAAGAAAGCGACATGGGAATCTCGTCAATACCTGGAATCCAGATCATGAGGAACTGGCCAGGTAGACATTTTCTTTTTAGAGAGAACCTCAATGTCTTAACGCCATCAGCTTCCGTCACGACTTCTTTTATAGTGACCGCTTCAGGGAAGCTCATGCGCGACCCCCACGATTTCGTTAACCGCACTGTATCCCTCTCTTTCTAAGAATTTTCTCAGACCATTGTTTATGTCCTTGAAAACCCTCAAACCCTTTTTTTGAACAGCACTACCAATCTGCAATGCGGTCGCCCCTGCCATAAGATATTCCACCGCATCCTTCCAAGTCACTATCCCTCCGACCCCTATGATAGGAATATTGAGTGCCTCGTAAAGCTCGTAGACACATCTAATGCCAATTGGCCTAATAGCCGGTCCAGACAACCCTCCATATCTGTTTGCAAGGACAGGTCGCTTAAGATCGATTGAAATCGACATAGCTTTGACAGTGTTGATAGCGACGACGCCGTCACCACCAGCTTCCTCCACAGCCTTTGCAACATCAATCAATCGATGTGTATTGGGTGTCAATTTTGCGAAAACGGGGATCCGAATTTCATCTTTGATTTTCGAGACGATTTTTCTTACGATTTCTGGGTCGATCCCAATCTCCATCCCATAGCCCTTTGCATGAGGACAACTTAGATTGAGCTCAAGCGCTGCAACACCTATTTTTTCCATTCTTTTGCCCAGATAAGTGAATTCCGTTTCGTCCGATGCAAAAATGCTACCAATAATCGGGACGCCACAACTGATTGAATCTATTATCTCCTTTTCGAATTCATCGATGCCTGGATTTGGCAAGCCCATTGCGTTAATATAACCGAACTCGAGCTCGACTACAGTTGGATTTGGATAACCCTCTTTTGGTACACTACCAATCGACTTCGTTACAATGGCACCAACACCAGATTTTGCCACAGCATTGATGCAACCAGCCGTCTCACCAAGAATACCAGATGCGAGTATTGTAGGGTTTGAGAGTACAAGGTTACTCAGTTTCGTCTGCAATGAGATCATTCAATTGGGTTATGTTAATATTGAGATATTAAAATTGATCAGCGAGTTGTATCTCATTTATCGCTATCGACAATCATGAAATAGAGCGAAGACGATTGAGGACAGAAATATGGATGTTTACAAAATACGCAAGGACTTTCCTGTTTATACGGGAGAAAATAACGATCCAGTGTATTTTGATAATGCGTGCCAAACTCTTCGTCCGAGGCAAGTGATTGATGCTTTGAACGAGTATTATTTGAAGTACCCCGCATGTGCTGGTCGCAGTGTACATCGCTTTGCGACGGAAGTCTCGATCAAGATCGACGAAGCTCGTGAGAAAATCGCTAGGTTCATCAATTCATCTTCTCCAATGGAAATCATCTTTACGAAGAATTGCACAGAGGCTCTTAACCTCGTTGCAAAGGGTCTTGATTTGAAAAAGGGAGACGTGGTATTAACAACTGACATCGAGCACAACAGTAATCACATTCCATGGATGCAGGTTGCCAAATTCAGAGGGATTAAACGAAAATTCATTGAGACTTCAAATGATGGGATTTTTGATCTCGAGAAATTCAAAACAGTGATGTCAAAGGATATCAAGGTCGTCAGTTTTGCTCATGCGAATAATGTTGTAGGGACGAGTATTCCTGCCAAAGATGTGACTGAGATCGCGCATGATTACGGGGCAATTGTTGTGCTGGACGGAGCGCAGGCAGCGCCTCATATGCGAGTAGATGTTAAAGAATTGGATGCAGACTTTTATGCGTTCTCGATGCACAAAATGTTGGGACCATCGGGCGTTGGAGTACTTTACGGTAAGGAAGGTCTTCTAAAGAAGCTCGATCCGCTGATCACTGGGGGCGGAGCGGTGAGTGTAGCTTCTCTGGATGATGTCGAGTTTTTGCCATTGCCAGACAGATTTGAATCTGGTCTCTTAAATTACTCTGGCATAATAGGATCGTCTGCCGCAATCGATTATATAAATGAAATCGGCCTAGAATCAATCTCAAAACACGTGTGCAGACTTAATGGCGAAGTAACTGCGGGCCTGCGCGATAATCGGGCAATTGAGATCCTCGGGCCTCTTGATCACAAGCTTAGAGGCAATATTTTTTCATTCAACATAAAGGGCCTGGGCTCACACGATGTCGCAATGATGCTCGATCAAATGAAAAGAATCATGATCAGGTCCGGCATGCATTGTGCCCATCCTTTTTTCTTGAAGAGGGGATGTAATGGTTGTGCTCGTGCCTCTTTTTATATTTACAATACTGTAGAGGAGTGTCAGACTTTTGTACAGGCCGTTCAAGAAATTGTTCAGATCTTTTCCAGCTGAACGACTAATATATTCCCGTCTTCAACCACCAAATTCTTTAGAATGAGAGTATCTCCGTAACCGAAACAAAGCATGTCAACAAGACAATCATTTGAGCTTTCACTTTGATCAGTCTTCAAAATGATATTGTCTGGTATGGATGAAGTGAACTCCCTCTCATCAGTAATCAGTTTGACATATCCTTTTTTAATAACGAGAACACAATCTGGAGACGGCAATATATCCTTCATATAGATCTTCTGCACCGCATATGGATAATTCTGGACAGTACGGAAGAGATCGCATATTTCTTCCAAGGAGTTCTTGATGCTCATCGACTCGACCTCAGAATTCATCAAATTGAACATAGATAAAAAGGTACAAATGATAAGGAAGCCGCACAATCCAACCGCAAATCGTGAAAGCAAGAATTCAATCAAATGATATCACCTCCGCTTGAACAAACCTCAGGCGACCGATCTCAGCGCAAGAAAGGGATAGCTTAGTTCCTCCGTTTTCAATTGTTATTGGTTGACCAGAATCTGAAACAATGACAATTTTCGGGTTGTCGAGAACTATTGTACCGCAGAGGACGCCGTTGATAAAACATTTGATCGTCAATGAAGCACTGTCATTAAGACTGCCACCAAATTCCAGTCTGCTAACCTGGCCAAAAGTTCCTTTAGGGACTTCGACCTCGATCGTCCTCGTATTTCCAGGGCCGGAAAGATATGCTGAATATGCAGTCCTGCGGATCTTTTCCGCTTCAACAAGCAGTTGTTTTTCGATAACTAGCGTGTCGTAATATTCCGCATTTTCAAAAAGAATAGGCGCAGTCAGGGAAAGGATAAGAAAAATGATCATAAGTTTAAGGGGCAACCCCTCTAGTCCATTCCTGTCAAAAGCTCTCATGTCGATTCACTCAGATATGACTGGTATCGTGAGGCTCGAATCTGTCCCATATCCGCTTTTTGCAACAGTCACAGTGACGAACCCGACCGCCGTACCGCTCTGTGAGACTGAGAGTTGACTGAGTTTGACCTTTCCTGATGCATCCGTTATGCCGTGGGCTGTCCTTCCATCCTCAAAGGCGATATTCGCTCCCTGGAGGACTACCGAGGCACCTGGAATCGGATCTCCGTTCTGATCGACGACAGTGATCGTGAGCGTCAAATCGCTCCTTTCGTACAATCCATCGGAATTTTCGTCAGAAACGACGATCTCGCTAGGTGACGCATAAACAGCACCAATGCTTTTTGGTGCTTCGAGTCCGGTCATCCAACCAAGGATCATTGTCATCCCGATGCCAGCAATGACCACCATCAGGATCAGCTGCAATGGGAGACCCTCAATGCCCCCTTCTGCATCTTTTTTGATTTTCTTGCCCCTTAATTTCATATCGTATCACGGAGATTGGATGGGGCAAAAAAAGATAATAATGATATCAGTACTTCTAATATAACTCCGATAAAGTCTCAGGGCAGTTTTGCTTGAAAACCCCCCAATAAATCAAACTGCATCGTTCAAGCCAAATTTACTTCATCAATGGTGCTATAAATAGGTCCTTTTGGCGTCAATACAGACTTCTTCAATCTGATCGACCGTACTACCTCTTCCCCAAATTCTTCCTTACTGTATTTGTCTATAAGCTTCTCTATTTTCGTGGATGAGGTAACCTCTTTTGTCCTTGCAAGAGTCAGATGAGGACTAAATTCCCTCTTCTCCTTTTCAAATTCAAGCGAATGTAATTCTTCATCGATTTTTTTTGCGATAACAGCAAGCTGTCCAGCATCCTTAATTCCAATCCAGATCACACGAATTTTCGATTTCGATGGAAAAGCGCCAGTCCCTACCAGTGAGATTGTAAATGGCCTCATTCCTTCGGTCGCCTTTTGAATAATTTCCATGATACTCGGAATTTGTGAGTCATCAGTATCTCCGAGGAATTTCAAGGTGATATGCATGTTTGTTTGATCAACTATTTTGAGCGATGGCAGAGTTGTCTTAAGCTCTCTGAGGATTTTCGTTATTTTCTCATTAGTCTCTAGGTCAACCGCGATGAAACCCCTAAATCTCGCCATTTCAATCCTCTACTCTCGAAAGAACTTTTTCGAAGGCTTTCTTCGCATCCTCATCAAATAATACAAATTGAATCAACTGCAAGCCTGTACCTTTCTTTATGTAGTCAATTACCGTGTTAATCATCACTTCGGCAGCCTCATCAATAGAAAAACCTCCTACACCGGTTCCTATTGCGGGGAAAGATATGCTCTCGATCCCGAGTTCATCTGCTCTTTTTAGGCTCGCTAAAGTGCATGAAGCGATCTTCATGGCGTCTGTTTTCAAGTCCTGGCCCATGCCGGCAGCATGTATTACATACCTCGCTTTCAGCCGGCCAGCTCCAGTGACTATTGCTTCGCCAACTGGAATCGGACCTTTTGACACCGCCTCCTCCTCAATTTCTTTTCCACCTTTTCTCTTAATTGCACCAGCTACGCCAGCACCCATCCATAGTCTATTGTTTGCAGCATTAACGATCGCTTCTGTGTCCATCTCGGTGATATCGCCTCTAACTACTCTCAGGGTAGTTCCCTTGATCGTCTTTTGCATAAAAACCTCTATTTCTGCGAATATATGTAAGAATATCTCCCTTTAAGCACCAAGAGAGAATAGATCCCCTCCCTTGAAGAAAGAAATGCTTATGTTGAGAAAGTCATTCACAATCAGAGATGACCTACGACTTAATCATCATTGGTGCAGGACCTGCTGGATTGACGGCTGGAATTTACGCGCGTTCTCGCAAGTTAAAGACACTGATCCTGGAAGCTGGCAGCGCCGGTGGACAATTGGTCTCGCTTTATCCGGATAAAGGAATTGAGAATTATCCAGGTTGCGTCCTAACACAGGCCGAAAAGCTCGCGAAGAGAATGGTTACACATGCATTGAGTATGGGTTGTGAGCTTCATGAGAACGAAATGGCCCATGATATCCTTGAGAAGGACGGACGACTGCTCGTTGTCACGGACAAACAGCAGTACGAGACTAAGGCGGTCATTATTGCCGCTGGTATCGGGCTTTTCAAACCAAAGACGCTTGGTATTCCAGGGGAGGATCAATTCGAGAATAAAGGGGTTTTCTATAAAATTCCCGATAAGGAAAGCCTCGTCGATAAGCGTGTTCTTTTCGTTGGTGGTGGTAATAGCGCCCTAGAAATGGCTCTCATCGCATCTGAAGTGGCGGAGACATATATCGTGCATCGACGAAACGAATTCAGAGCTGATGAGTCTGTTATTGAAAAAGTGAAGCGATCAAGTATAAAGACAATACTCAACGCTGAACTCGAGGAAATTAAAGGAGATCAAACTGTGAACAGCGTTACGATCAAGGTTGGGGGCGACCGAAAGGTGAGCCTCGACGTCGACGTGGTTGTTATCAATATTGGTTATACCCCGGATCTAAAAGATATTCAGAGATGGAATGTGGAACTGGAAGACAACTTGATCAAGGTGGACACGGCCATGCGTACCTCGCGTCCAGGCGTATTCGCATGCGGGGATGTCGTGACCTACAGGGGAAAATACAAGCAGATAGTTACGGCTTGTGGGGAGGCGGCAACAGCTGCGAATAGTGCTTACAAGTATATCATGAAGCCCTATTGGTCATAGCTCGCGTCTCAGATCTTTTTATTTAATTTTGAATTAATGAATTTAATCGCGAGTAGAACAAGGACAAAAGAAAGAAACAGACCAAAACCACTAACGATAATCGAACGATTGTCATCAAAAAGTCCACCGAGAGAGACGAGTAGGTTAAAAGCCCCATGCATCATCACGGCAAACAAGTAATATGGAGTTATCGATTTTCCTTCAAATCTCTTCTTTGCAACACCATAGCCAACAATCGACGTTGCAGACCCATGCAAAAGTGCTGAAGAGTAGCTGCGCAATAGGGCGACTGTTAGGAACATTAAAACGCCCCCCTCAGCCATCGCGACGCTCTCGTAAAGGAGATTTTCTGTCGCGGCAAACCCCAATCCCGTCGCTGCGCCAAATACGAATCCGCTTTTCGTTTGTCGTAATTTCGTCGACGACTTGAGTAAACCTAGCATTTTTGCAAATTCCTCAGCGAAAGGAGCAATGACCACTACAATAATGAGTGACAAGAGTGAAGGATTCCTAGAAAGAATCTCGTATTCTCTAAAAACTGGGCTGAGGAGTAGAGTAATTGCGAGGAGTTCAATTAAGATGGCAATAACAACGGCGATAATTGCTCCATAAAGAAATAAAATCAATAGCTGCAACCAGGATTCCCTTTTGCCGGTACTTGCAGATCTGAACCATGAAAGGAAAATCAGGGAAGGAACAACTGCTGCGAAAATCAGTATGATCAATTGAAGTATCTGTGTTAATGCCACTGATATCTGAATTGCGATCAGATATTTATATGTTAATCGTTAAAAAATAGAAATGATGACGTCATGAAAGATTTTGAAGTTTGGATTTATTCCTAATGGAAAAAATGATTTTGATATAGGGTGATGGATGATCGTTTCATTTCTTTTCGATTGTGATACAGTTGTTCGGGCATTCATCGGCGCAGGAACCACAATCGAGGCACTTTGACTCGTCAACGATCGCCACATCCTCGACTTCAATGCATTCCTGCGGACAAACATCAGCGCAAGCTCCACATCCGACGCATTCATCTGCGTTCACTTTCGCGACCATAATGATACCTCTGCGGCTTGTAATTGAAAAGGTCTATAAATTCCTTTTTGTCTGGTCATACCATCACCATGCGATGAGGTTCAGGTTAGAAAATAATAAGATTTTATTTTTTAGAAAAGATTTAATCACAATCAGAGGTTATTATAGGTCTCAATCATCAATTTCAAGACACCCAAGGATCATGTATTAAAATATATAACGATTATTCACTGGAAAAACCAGAAGTACTCGATGGTTGTTCTGGGATTTATGTGGCAGCCCCTTGATTTAGATGCGTGGCTCAAGAAGAGAAGTGAGAAATTTGGGGTAGTTAAGACATCTGTGATGGAAATCCTCGATGCAGTGAAGAATGGGGGCAACAAGGCGCTTATCGAATTGACTGAGAGATTTGATGGGATAAAGATTGAGTCGATCGAAGTCAGTAAAGAAGAGCGAAGAAGAGCCCTCAGAAATATTCCTCCATCACTCATGCGAGCTCTAGAAATTGCAAAATTACGCATTGAACGATTTCATCAAATGCAGCTAGAAGGACAGTCCTGGTTCAAAGAAGTGGATAAGGGAATCTCTTTAGGTATGAAACTCACTCCGTTAAGACGCATTGGTGCATATATCCCTGGTGGAAAAGCGTCTTATCCCTCAACAGCGCTGATGTGCGTCGTTCCAGCGAGGGTTGCTGGCGTAAACGAAGTCTGTTGTTGCTCACCTCCTCCTGTAAGCGATACAACGCTCGCTGCGTTGGAAATTGCTGGCGTCGACGAGGTGTACAAGATCGGCGGGGCTCAGGCAATAGCTGCGATGGCGTTCGGGACTGAGAGTATTAGACCAGTACAGAAGATTGTTGGTCCAGGCAACATATTTGTGACGACCGCTAAACTCCTTGTTATGGATCGAGTCGGAATCGATTTTCCAGCTGGTCCATCCGATATCGTTGTGATCGCAGATGAAACCTCATGTCCGCAATTCGTTGCGGCTGATATCATAGCTCAAGCGGAACATGACCCAAATGCCATGTGTTTCCTTATCTCTTTGGATAAGGAATTGCTGGTGAATGTGGAGCGCTTGATAATTGAGATGGTTCAAAAAGCAGAAAGAAAGAAAATTATTCAGGACGCTTTGAAGAACATGGGAGCTATTCTTGTTAGGAACTTAGAGGAAGCTGTGGCCATTGTTGATAAAATTGCTCCCGAGCATCTATCAATCCAAACAAAGAACCCAGAATCGCTAGTCGATATGGTTCACAATGCAGGTTCCATCTTCGTCGGCTCTTATTCCGCAGTTGCTTGCGGAGACTATGCATCTGGACCGAATCACGTTCTCCCGACAGGTGGTTATGCAGCTATCTATTCTGGGCTTGATATCCGTCATTTTTGTAAGGCTTCATTCGTGCAATCGCTCTCAAGAGAAGGCCTAGGTTTGATCGCAGATACTGTTATAGAGATAGCGAGAGCAGAAGGTCTTTATGCGCATGCTGATTCGGTCAGGATACGGCTAGCTTATTGACGGGGAAGAAGAACCGAACAAAATATCACAAGGATGAGTGCAAAACTTTTCAATTTGCGATGGTTCGCACGCAATGTATTTGAGAGGAATTATCCATGTTGACTGGCGTTCATGAACGAAAACTCTAAACTCGAAATGTCCAAGATTTTGAATCGAGCACAAAGAACAGAAATCACTGAGTACTGTGTTTACAAGACACTGGCAAAAACCTGCAAAAGCGAAAATAATCGAAAAATATTGGAAGAGATTGCAAACGACGAATTGACACATTACAGATTCTTGAAAACCCTAATTGGGAAAGATACATTCCCTAATAAATACCAGGTTGCAAAATATTGCCTTTTATCAAAAATATTTGGTTTAACGTTTGCATTAAAACTGATGGAAAAAAATGAGCGCAGCGCTGAAGACGTTTATAAAAAAATATCAAATCTGATGCCAGAAGTCAAAGACATAATCGAAGATGAAGATCGTCACGAAAGTCTCTTGATATCATTAATCGATGAAGACCGATTGAAGTATACAGGCTCTATTGTCTTGGGGTTGAACGATGCTTTGGTTGAGCTGACTGGCACACTAGCTGGATTTACTCTCGCATTCGAAAAAACAAAGATTATTGCAATGGCCGGATTGATTGCTGGGATTGCTGCCTCCTTTTCAATGGGGATTTCTGAATATCTTTCAACAAAAGCGGATAATGATGGCAAGAATCCAATGAGGGCTTCAGGATATACGACGATTGCTTATATGCTGACGGTTTTTTTGCTTATCATTCCTTTTTTATTGTTCAGCAGTTCTCTCGTTGCGCTCTCAGTTACGATTCTTAATGCGATCATAGTGATTTTCATTTTTACATATTACATATCAATCGCAAAAGATCTCCCCTTCAAAAGGCGATTTGTGGAAATGGCCGGATTAAGTCTGGGCATCGCTGCATTGACATTTGCTATTGGATTCGTTGTGAGAGAACTATTTAATATTAATCTATAGTTGAAATGGTCTGAGTGATGTTTCTTCGATCCATTCATTGAAATACCACCATTCTTATTGTTCTAATGAAAGTAGATGACAGTCGGTTTAGTATCCTTCGGGACAAGAGTTGATCGTGGTTGGGGCGTTAGAGTTCGCTCTCTCGTGCAGATGATTTCAAGTTTCTCGCCTATAGAGATTTTTCATATCGAAAATGATGTTGATAAACCGGCTGCGAATCTGAGATTACCTTTGATTATTGACGGTATTAGAAATTCACATTCCACGCATATTGAGGTGGCAGAGGGTGTAAGAACGAAGATTTCGCGGTTGTTCAACTATTACAGAAATGATCGTGTGAAGATTTCAACAACATTATTGGATAGGATAGAGACAATTGGAGCTTTTCAGGTAGAGAGCCTAGATCTATTCTTTCTTGCCAATTCATTAAATAAGCACAAGAAACCAGTAATATTAGACGAGCATAATGTGTACTGGAATCTTTTGAAGTATGGGATGTTCGATTCCCCCTTTTTTAGAGGGGCGGTTGGTAGAAACCGTTTTATTCGAAAAACAGCAGCCATCTGGCTATTAGACAGAGCGAGGAGATTTGAACTCCGATGCTTAGATGCTGCAGACGCTGTCTTTGTGACTTCCGAGGTCGATAAGAGTCACATTGTCTGTGCATACCCCGAGCTTGAAAAGAAAATAACCGTGATACCTAACTGCATCGATGCTACCGAGTACCCGGTTGAGAGATTCAGAAAAACAAATGAGGAGACCCGTAATATTGTATTTGTCGGGAGATTGGATTATTCTCCAAATATCGATGCTGTCCAAACTATTATAAAGGAGATAGCACCACGATTCGATCAAAGAATTCGATTCCAAATTGTCGGCGGCCCAATTCCGAATGTTGAATGTGGCCGAGAAAATGTTGATTTTCTAGGGATTGTACCTGATATCAAGGAAGTCCTGAGAAATGCGGATGTCTGCATAGCACCGCTTCGCTTTGGGAGCGGAACGCGAATAAAGATTTTGGAATATCTCGCAATGTGCAAACCCGTTGTTTCAACATCGATTGGATGTGAGGGATTGATGGTCGAAAACCGCCGCAATATCATGATCGCAGATGATACTGGTGCTTTTGTCCGCGCGATCCGAGAATTGATCGAAAATCGTGATCTCGCGATTTCCATCGGTAAAGAAGGAAGGCGACTTGTAGAGGAAAAATACGACTGGCGAATATACGCTCCGATAGTTCGGTCTGTTTATCGTTCGCTTGGGGTTCTGGAACAATAGATTTAAGATTGCGAGTTTATTATAATTAACTATGAAGGTCTTTACGCGCGAGGAGCTGAAAGAATTTAACGGCAAAAATGGGAAACCAGCGTACATTGCCGTAAAGGGCAAAGTTTATGACGTGACGAAGAGCTCATTATGGGAAGACGGTGAGCATCAATTCGAACACTATGCTGGTATGGATCTCACAAACGAGATCGGCGATGCGCCTCATGATGAAGATGTTCTTGAGCGTTTTCCTATTGTAGGCACATTGAAGGAAGACTGATCGAGGTATTGGATTTTAGGAAAGAAGATATTGAACTAGCCATGCCTATTGGATAGCACAATTCCCCGTCGATTAGTCCAGATATGGTTTAGTTTGGGTAAGAGGGAGTCCTCTTGCCTCCATTCTAATCGATCTGGATGTTTCGATCCCTATCTTTTTTTGTGGCCTCAGCAATCGATTCGACTTCCTTCTTCTCCTTTTCCATTGCT